>BACX01000606.1 GCA_000333335.1 Sphingomonas-like bacterium B12
CTGGTCTGTCTCTATTTCGCGAAGCCGATCTTCGCCTTTCTGGTGCAGCCGTTGCTGCATGCCGGGCAGGGCAAGCTCATCTACACCGACGTGTTCGAGGCGTTCTTCGCGCAGATGAAGGTGGCCTTCTTCTCGGCGCTGATGCTGAGCTTCCCGATCGTGGCGAACCAGATCTGGCGTTTCGTCGCGCCCGGCCTCTATGCGAAGGAAAAGCGCGCTCTGCGTCCTTTCCTGCTGCTGACGCCGGTGCTGTTCCTGGGCGGGGCGGCGATGGCCTATTACCTTGCCATGCCCTTGGCGCTCCATTTCCTGCTCGGCTACAACGGCAATGTCGGTGGCGTGCAGCAGGAGGCGCTGCCCGCGATCGGCAATTATCTGAGCTTCGTCACCAAATTCCTGTTCGGGTTCGGCGTGGCCTTCCTGCTGCCGGTGCTGCTGATGCTGCTGGAGACGGCGGGCATCGTGACCCGGCTGCAACTCAGCAAGGGGCGCCGCTATTGCTACGTCGCCTCCTTCGGCGTGGCGGCGGTGCTGAGCCCGCCGGATGCCATCTCGATGCTGCTGCTGGCGGTGCCGCTATGCCTGCTGTTCGAGCTGGCGCTGATCCTGATCTGGTTCACCGAGCGCAAGCGCGCCCGCGAGGCGACCGCCTAGCGCACCCAGCGGAAGGTGCGGACGAACGGCTTGCCGTCGTCGCCGACGTTCACCGCGCTCTCCGTCATCGAGCGGCCGTCCACCGCTAGAGTGTAGGTGCGGACCGATCCGGGCCGTCCGTCCTTGCCTAGTCCCATCACCAGCACGCCCGGCGCGGGCATGGACATGGCGACGCTGTCCGCCTCCACGGTGTCGCCCTCGATCTGGACCGCTTTGCCGTCCAGCCGCTCGCGGGATGTCATGCGCCGCTCGCTGCCGTCGCGCCCGGTGATCACGTAGGTGGTGCGCCAGAAGCCGTCGCCCGCATCGGCGAATTCGGCGGTGACGGATTTGGGGCGTGCCTCGGGCGGGATCGGCATGGAGGCGAGATCGACGTTCCACTGGCCGAGTATCGGGGCTGGGGAGGCCTGCGCATGGTTTCCGGTGCCCGCAACGAGGGCAAGCATAAGGGCTGGTATCTTCATGGACCATCTCCGGGAACCATCATCGATGCAAGCAGAGCAACATATGTAGAATTATGAGTCAAGCGGGCACTACGGCTCGGCTCGAAGATGCAAAAAGGGCGCCGCCGGCATGTTCGGCGACGCCCTTCCGTCCTGCGAAAAGCCCAGGCTTATTTCGCCTTGTCGGCCGCCTTGGTGGTGGCGTTGCCGACCGACGACACGTCCTTGCCCGCACCCGCGACGGTGTTGCAGGCGGCCAGGGTGAACATGCCGGCGAGCAGCCCGGCGGTGACGATCTTGCGAACCATTGGAAATCTCCCTTTCCAGACGGCGTAATAGCCGCCGCGCCAGAGACAATGCGCCCCCGAAACAATGGTTCCGCAAGGCTTTCCGGAACGCGGCGGATGTGATCGATATGCCCGGAAAATTTTGGGCCCGGTCGCGCCATCGGGGGGGATGATGGAGCGGCCGGGCCCAGTTTTGTTCTGGATAGCGAGAGCGGGGGGGCAAAAGGTCGCTATCCGGGGTGTAAAACGGGCCGGAACAAGGCTGGTTCCCGGCCGATATGAAAATTTTTGGCCGCTTGCCGAACCGGGCCGTGTCAAGCCCCGGTGGGCTCGATCATCACACTGATTTCGATGGCAACAAGTCCCTGCGCATCGTCACGCTCCAGCGGCGATCGGAGCTGACGCGAGAGGCCGCCGATCACGCGCTCGAACAGCTCGAACTGCGAATCGATCGGCGCGACGTCGCGATCCAGCGCCGGCGAGCGGACCGCGAGGCGGGCGCGATCGGGTTTGTCCGGCACCGCTTCCAGCGTGATCGCGATGCTGGTGCCGGGCAGGCGCGTCATCGCCGTCTCGATCACCTCGACCAGCAGGAAGGCGACCGACACCGCGACATCCTGATTGGCGTGGAACAGGCCGACCTGCAGCGAGATAGCGGGCGGCTTCATGCCGGATTGCAGCGACCCGCGCAGGTTGGCGGCGATCTCGCCGATCAGCGGGCGCAGCGCGATGCCGTGATTGACCTCCAGCTCCGCATAATGGCTGCGATGGACGAGGGCGAGCGCATCGACGCGACGCTGGATGGTGGCGTAGGCGTCGGCGGCCTCGGCGGTCGGTGCGCCCCGCGCGTGAATGTTGAGCAGGCTGGCGACGACCTGCAGGTTGTTCTTCACGCGATGATGCACCTCGCGCGTCAGCCGGGTCTGCCGGGCGAGGCCATCCTCCAGATCCGCCTCGTGGCGGGTGATGGTCTGCGCGGCGAGTTGGAAGGCACGGCCGAGCGTTCGGATCTCGAAGGCCGGCGTGGTGAGCGGCGGCGGCACGAAGCGGCCGGTCAGGCGATAGGTGTCGATCGCCTCCTGCATCGATTCGAGCGGGCGCAGGATCAGGCGATCGACGACCAGCCAACCGATCGCGGCGCCCGCCACCCACATCAGGATCGGCAGCAGCGTGAGCAAAACCTCGTTGGCGCTGAGCGGCGGGCTCGCCACCGACATGGTGAGGCGAAGCTGGTTGCTCGCCACCGGCTGAGCGGCAAGCGTCTCGCGGCCGACCGGGATGGACTGGATCGTCGCCATCGTCAGCACGTGGCCTGCATCGTCGCTGGCATGGAGCGAATAGCTGCCGTCGAGCGCGTGAGGATGCGTTGCGGTGGCCACGAAATCGCGCGGGAGAACCGCTACGGCGAAACCGGGCTGTTCCATCGTGCTGGTGATCAGGCGAAGCGACTGGCCGTTGGGCGCGATCGTGACGATCGGCGTCACGGTATTCGGGCGGCTCGGCAGGATGGCGGGCAATTTCCCGTTCGCGCAGATCGGCTTGCCGAAGGCGTCGAACAGCGCCACCACCGTCCCGCCGCCGATCGTGCCGGACGCATGGAGGCATCCCGTAGCGCCCTCGCGCTGGGCGCCGTGGAGGATGCCCGCCGTGCGATCGACCATCAGGTTGAAGCGCTCGGCGCTGTCGGTGGCGAGCAGGCGCGCGGCCGCCTCACGGTTGGTGCGGTTGGCCGACGCGGTTTCCAGCGAGGCGAGCGAGGCGATCATGCCGAGCGGCAGCAGCGCCAGGCTCAGCACGATCAGGATTTTCAGGCTGGTCGACAGGCGCGCGAACAGCCGCACGGCTGGCGAGGGCGACGGCGTGGGATGCAAGGCTGTCTCGGGCGGCACGCCTCTAGCTGAGCTTGCCCAGCAGATCGAGCAGCTCCGACGGAATCTCCTCGCTCACCGTCTTGGAATAGACCGAGCGTAGGGCGTGACCGACGTCACGGTCGGCACCCTTGCCGTCCGCGCCGGACTGCGAAGACCCCTTGGCGCTGCGCTTGCTCTTGTTCCCGTCGCTCAACGCCAATCTGCCCCGTCCCCTGTCGATGATGATGCCATAATCACCGAACGCGAATCCCGAATACGAAAACCACTCACCAAACGGCCCGCGAGGCCGATTGTTTCGGCGTTCGCATCACCTGCGATAAAATCCTCGCGTGGCCGTGGAAACAAAAAAGTCGCAGGATGGTTCCACCCTCGATGATCGTTTCGTTCAAGGGGGCGATCGTCCGGGGGAGGGCGCACTCGACAGTCGTTCCTGCCTCGGGCCAATATGGGCTGCACACAGGAGTTTGGAACGATCATGTCGCTTGGTCAGGAATTGGCGCCCCATCTGCCTTTCGTCCGCCGGTACGCCCGCGCGCTCACCGGAACCCAGAAGCAGGGTGACGCCTATGTCCGCGCCACGCTGGAGGCGATCGTCGCGGCGCCGGAGGATTTCCCGCGCGACGTCGATCCGCGGCTCGGCCTTTACAAGACCTTCCAGGCGATCTGGGGCTCGGCGAATGTTGAGACCGGTGTCGATGGCGGGCAGGACGGCGCCCAGCCGGAGGTGATCGCCCAGGCCCGCCTCGCGCGGATCACGCCGCGCTCGCGCCAGGCGCTGTTGCTGACGGCGATGGAGGGCTTCACCAACGAGGATGCGGCCTATCTGATCGGCGTCGATGCCCCAGAGGTCGAAGCGCTGGTCGGCGAGGCGCTCGCCGAGATCGAGCGACAGACCCATGCCGAGGTGCTGATCATCGAGGATGAGCCGATCATCGCGATGGACCTCGAGACGATCGTGCGCGATCTGGGCCATGGCGTGACCGGCGTGGCGGTGACCCGCGACGAGGCGGTGGCGCAGGCGATGGCGCGTCGTCCGGGCCTGGTGCTGGCCGACATCCAGCTCGCCGACGACAGCTCCGGCATCGATGCGGTGAAGGACATCCTCGCCCAGTTCGAGGTGCCGGTGATCTTCATTACCGCCTTCCCCGAGCGCCTGCTGACCGGCGAGCGGCCCGAGCCGACCTTCCTGATCACCAAGCCGTTCCAGCGGTCGACCGTGAAGGCGGCTATCGCGCAGGCTTTGTTCTTCGACAGCACCACGGTTCCCGCCTGATCGGAACCGCACGAAGGAACCTCTGGCCCTCGCCCGACGTTGGCATGACGTAACGATCGGGAGAGGGCCGATGGCACAGGGCGAACCGCATCTTTCGGAAACGGAAGCGAGCGCCGGCAAGAAGGTCGGCGCAATGCGCTATGTGCTGGCCATTTCGCTTGTCGCGATCGTTGTGATCCTGTCCATCCTCCTGATTATCAATCGATAATATGGAATATTACAATGCAAGGGTGGCGCCTGCCGATCGGGCGCCCTATGTCTCGGAAGAGGACGACACTGTTGGCAGTGGCACGGAGCTTGGGGCAGCGATGACGAATGACGGTCCGCCCCGCGCGGAGGATGAGGACGACGGCGCAGAGACGGTGGAAACCCCCGTCCATACGCCATTGCCCGACAACGAATTCAAGGAACAGCTGGCGCAGGTCATCCCGCACCTGCGCGCCTTCGGTCGATCGCTTTCGGGCAATCGCGACCTTGCCGACGATCTCGTGCAGGAAACGCTGCTGAAGGCCTGGGCGGCGCGCCAGCGCTTCCAGGCGGGCACCAACATGCGCGCCTGGACCTTCATCATCCTGCGCAACCTGTTCCTCAGCCAGATGCGCCGCGCGCGCTTCAAGGGCGAGTGGGACGAGATCACCGCGTCCAAGCTGCTGGCGGCGCCGGCATCGCAGGATCGCCACGTAGAGTTGGGCGACATGCAGCGCGCGCTGCTGCACCTGCCCCAGCCCCAGCGCGAGGCGCTGATTCTGGTCGGTGCGGGCGGCTTCGCCTATGAGGAAGCGGCCGAGATCTGCGGCTGCGCGGTCGGCACGATCAAGAGCCGCGTTGCGCGCGGTCGTGTCGCGCTGGAAGCGCTGTTGAACGAGGGCAAGCTGCCTTCGCGCCGCACGCACGAGACCGATCCGAACACCACCGCGCTGCAGACCATCATGGATCAGGTGGACGACCTGTCGAAGGACGCGCTCGAGCACAAGTGACGAAAACCCGCCCCGGCCTGCGCCGGAGCGGGTTTGTCCGCGCGCGATGCGATCTACCGGATCTTGTTCAACAGCTGCTCGAACTCCGCAGGCATGTCCCTGCCGCAATCGAAGCTGTCTCGCAGCGCATTACGCACGCCCTGATGTTCGATCGGATCGGACACGATGCGTATCCGGCCGCCCGAACGACGTTCCGTCTCTGTCATCGATTTCCAACCCTGTGTGACCATGAAGTCAACAACGCCGTACTGTTCCGGGGGTTGCGTTGGATCAAGTTGATCGGCAACCCGCAGGCATGAGCGGCGCGAATACCACACAAGTGCGATCGGCGCTGGAGCGGGCGCTGGCCCATGCGCCCTATCTGCGCCGACTCGCCGGGCGCGAGCCGGATGTCGCGGCCGCGCTCGAACAGGGCGATTGCACCAGAGCGCTCGATCTGTGCGGGTTTTCGGATGCCTCCGGCGATCCGGTCGCGTCACGATTGCGCAGGGAAAAGAGGCGCTTGGCGCTGGCACTGGCGGTCGGGGATCTCGCCGGCGCACTGACGCTGAAGGAGGTGACCGGCCACCTCAGCCGTTTCGCCGACCGCGCGCTGGATCGTGCGATCGAGGCGGCGATCCGCGAGCGTACTCCAGATGCGGAACCGCGCGGTTTCGTCGCGCTGGCGCTTGGCAAGCATGGCAGCGGTGAGCTCAATTATTCGTCGGATATCGATCCGATCCTGCTCTTCGATCCCGCAACGCTGCCGCGCCGCGCCAGCGAGGAGCCGGTCGAGGCGGCCGTGCGCATCGCGCGGCGCGTAGTGGAGATCATGCAGGGAACGGGCGACGGCTACGTCTTCCGTATCGATTTGCGTTTGCGTCCCTCTCCGGAAGCGACGCCGCTCGCCATCCCGGTATCGGCGGCGATCAGCTATTACGAATCGAGCGCGCTGCCGTGGGAGCGCGCCGCGTTCATCCGGGCGCGGTCGGCGGCGGGCGACATCGCGCTGGGACAGGAATTCCTGTCGGCGATTCGCCCGTTCGTCTGGCGCCGTTCGCTCGATTTCGGCGCGCTCGGCGACATCCGCGCGCTGACCCGACGCATCCGCAACCATTATGAGGCCGGCCAGCGCTTCGGCCCCGGTTATGATCTCAAGCGCGGGCGGGGTGGCATCCGCGAGGTCGAGTTCTTCGCGCAGATCCATCAGCTCATCCATGGCGGTCGCGATCCGTCGCTCCGCGCCCCCGCGACGCTGGATGCGCTCGCGGCACTCGGCGCGGCAGGACTGGTCGGCACGGACGATGTTGCCGAATTGTCGGAGGCGTATCGCCTCTACCGCACGGTCGAGCATCGCCTCCAGATGGTGGAGGACCAGCAGACCCACAGCCTGCCGCGTGACTCCGCAGCGCTGGACAACGTGGCGCGTCTCGACGCACGCGAGGACGGCGCGGCGTTGCTTGATGCCCTGCGACCGCATGTCGAACGCGTGGGAGCGCTCTACGACAGCCTCGATCCCCCCGAGGACGGCGCCTTGCCGCGTGAGGACGAACCGCTCGAGCAGGCACTGGAGGCCGCAGGCTTCACCGATGCGAGGATGGCGAAGCAGCGCATCGCCGGGTGGCGCGGCGGCGGTATCCGGGCGCTACGCTCGCCCGCGGCACAGCAGGCGCTGGAGGCGGTGCTGCCGCCGCTGGTGACCGCGCTCGGCCGCGCGCCCGATCCGGCGACCGCGCTCAATCGCTTCGACGCGATGCTCTCGCGCCTGCCCAGCGCGATCAATCTGTTCCGCCTGCTGGAAGCCCGGCCGCAGCTCGCCCGCCTCGTCGGCGACGTGCTGAGCCTCGCGCCGACGCTCGCGGAGATGCTGGGGCGCCGCCCCGAACTGATCGACGGACTCATCGATGCCAGCGCACTGGCATCGCCGCCGGATGTCGCGACGCTGACCCACCGTTTCGCCGGCCCCGGCGGCGAGGATTATCAGGCGCTGCTCGACCGGGTTCGCCGCGAGGTCAATGAGCTGCGCTTCGCGGAAGGGGTGCAGATCGTCTCGGCGGCGTCCGATCCGCTGGAGGTGGCGGCGGGCTATTCGCGTATCGCGGAAGGGGCACTGGTCGCTTTGGCGGACGCGACGGTGGCGGAGTTCGAGAGGGCGCATGGCCGTATCCCCGGCGGCGAGTTGTTGATCCTCGCGCTCGGCCGCTTCGGTGGGGCGGCGCTGACCCATGCCTCCGACCTCGACCTCGTCTACCTCTTCACGGGCGATCATCTCGCCGAATCGGACGGACCGAAGCCGCTCGGCGCGACCCAGTATTTCAACCGCCTCGCCCAGCGAGTGACCGCCGCGCTCTCGGTGCCGACCGCCGCCGGGCCGCTCTACGAGGTCGATACGAGGCTGCGTCCATCGGGCACGCAGGGGCTGCTCGCGGTCAGCCTCGACAGTTTCGCCCGCTACCAGCGCGAGGGCGCCTGGACGTGGGAGCATATGGCGCTCGCGCGTGCGCGGCCCGTCTACGGATCGGGGGAGGCCCGGACGGCGCTCCAGTCGATTATCGACGGGACGCTTGGCCGGGAGCGCGATGAAGCGTCGCTTCTCGCCGACGCCGTGAAGATGCGCGGCGACATGGCGCGGCACAAGCCGCCGGCTGGGCCGCTCGACGTCAAGTTGATGGATGGCGGGCTGGTCGATCTCGAATTCGTGATCCATGTTACCCAGCTCGCCCACCGAACCGGCTTCGATCCGCGCCTGCGGGTGGCGATCGGGGGGCTCTGCGAAGCGGGTCTGCTGCCCGATACGCTGCGCTCCGCTTACGAATTGCTTGCGCGTTTGCTGGTCACGCTGCGCTTGATCGGTCCCGACGCTCAGGAGCCGAGCCCGGCCGCGCGCGACGCGCTGGTGCGCGCCTGCGGCGTTGCCGATTGGCCGGCGCTGCTTGCGGCGATCGACGCGGCGCGGCAGAGCGTCCGGCAAGCATGGGGCGCGATCGTCGCGCGGGCGGGAAACCTGGCAGGAGAGGCATGATGGCACAGCTCAATCCCGGCGACATGGCGCCCGACGTCACGCTGATCACGCCCGAAGGCGGCGCGCTCCCTCTGTCGCAGATGCGCGGGCGCCCGCTCGTCCTCTATTTCTACCCCAAGGACGATACCTCCGGCTGCACGCGCGAGGCGCAGGATTTCTCGCACCTCAAGGCCGCGTTCGACGGCGCGGGCGTCGCCGTGCTCGGCGTCTCCAAGGATCCGCCCGCCAAGCATGTGAAGTTCGCCGCCAAGCACAACCTCACCGTCGCGTTGGCTTCCGACGAGGACGGATCGGTGTGCGAGGCGTTCGGCACCTGGATCGAGAAGAGCCTCTACGGCCGCAAATATATGGGTATCGATCGCGCCACCTTCCTGATTGATGCCGAGGGGCGGATCGCGAAGATCTGGCGCAAGGTGAAGGTGCCGGGCCATGCCGAGGCGGTGCTCGCCGAGGCCGAGGCGCTGGCGCGCGCGTGACGGCGGCCGGACGGGCCGGAGCGGCGGCGGCGCGCTCGATCGCGGAGGCCTGCCGCGCCGTCCTGCTCACCACTGATCCGATCGAGAAGGCGTTCGCGGCGCGGGCCGTCGCGCGTCGCTGGCGGCAAAGCGGGCTGGATCATCGCTTCGATGTCGCCATGCCGGACGATCCGCCCCGGCCGGAGCAGCCCGAACTGCTGCCGCCCAACCGGATGCCCAAGCGCGGGCGCGCCGGGTCCGAACGCTCGCGCCTCGCCATGCTGCATGCGCTGGCGCACATCGAATATGTCGCGATCGATCTCGCCTTTGATTGCGCGGGGCGGTTCGGGGCGGCGATGCCGCGCGACTTCGTGGACGGCTGGCTGGGCGTCGGCGCGGACGAGGCGATGCACTTCGTATTGCTCGACCGGCGGCTGAGGGCGCTCGGTTCGCATTATGGCGCGCTGCCGGCCCATGCCGGCCTGTGGGAAGCGGCGGGCAAGACCCGCGACGACCTCGCCGCGCGGCTCGCGGTGGTGCCGATGGCGCTGGAGGCGCGCGGGCTGGACGTCACCCCGATGACGGTCGCTCGCTTCGAGGCGGCGGGCGATGGGCGCTCCGCGCGCATCCTGGCGCGCATCTACGCCGACGAGATCCGGCATGTCGCGGTGGGCACGCGATGGTTCGAATTCTGCTGCGCGAACGATCGGCTGCATCCGGCCGAACGGTGGCAATCGCTGATTTCGCGGCAGTTTCGCGACATCGTGAAGCCGCCCTTTAACGATTCAGCGCGCGCTCAGGCCGGTCTGACGCTGGACTATTATGGGACTCTTGCAGCGTTAACATCTTCCGGTCAGACATCATCCCGCCGTGAGCGGGAGGGGCAAAATTCCACGAGCGGCTGACCCAACGATCCGCGACCGGAAAGCGATTCCGGCCCGTGGGCGCGTGCAAGGTGGACGTATCGTGAGCTTTTGGACCCGTCGTCGTGATAACGTTGCCGATGTCGTTCGGTTTCCTGCCTTGAAGATTTCCGCCCTTGCGCTGCTCGGCGCGAGCGTGATGGCCGTCAGCCCGGCCGCCGCGGCAGACACGGTGACTGCGGCGACCACCGCCGCGACGTCGGGCGCCTTCGACGCGGTCTCCACCTCCGGCCTCGCCCCCAAGGCCGATCCGATGTTCCGCTCGCTGTTCGATGGCTGGAAGAAGATGGACGCGGTGCCCGCCGGTGGCGTGCTGGCCGTGCCGTCGCAAAAGCCGGTCAAGGAATTCCGCTACACGTCGGGCTTCGGTGTGCGCGGCAATCCGTTCAGCGGCCATGGCGGCGAGATGCATCCCGGCATGGACATGGCGGCGCCGACCGGCACCCCGGTCTACGCCACCGCCGACGGGATCGTCAGCCGCGCCGAGCGCGCCGGCGGCTATGGCAACCTCGTCCAGCTCGAGCATGGCAAGGGCCTCGAGACCCGCTACGGCCACCTCTCCCAGATCCTAGTGCATGACGGGCAGCGCGTGCATCGCGGCGACCTGATCGCGCTGGTCGGCTCGACCGGCCGCTCGACCGGCAGCCACCTCCATTATGAAGTCCGCATCGATGGCCGCGCCGTGAACCCGATGCCCTTCCTGCAGACCGCCGACTACATGACCGCGCTGCAGAACCGCACCGCGCCGATCAAGGGCGCGCAGACGGTCGCGATGGGCGGCCCCGAGGATCCCGACGCCGCCGATTGATCGGTGGATTGATCCGGCGCCCCGGCGATCCTATCTCCGCTTCATGAGCGACGCCCCCGACATCGATCTTTCCCCCGCCGCCGCTGCGCGCGTCGCGACGATCGCGGCCAAGCAGGGCAAACCCGCCATGCTGCGCCTGTCGGTGGACGGCGGCGGCTGCGCGGGCTTCCAGTATGTCTTCGGCCTCGTCGATGCGGTAGCTGAGGATGACGTTACCGCCATGCGCGACGGCGTCACGCTCGTGGTGGATTCGGTGAGCCTCGATCTCGTGCGTGGCGCGATGGTCGATTACGTCGAATCGCTCGGCGGCGCGGCGTTCAAGGTGGAGAACCCGCAGGCCGCGTCCGGCTGCGGTTGCGGATCCAGCTTCTCGATCTGACTCTTTCGGATGCGATCCGGCCTCGTTAAGACTGGGGCATGAGGATCGCCACCTACAACGTCAACGGCATCAACGCGCGCCTTCCCCGGTTGCTCGAATATCTGGAGCAGGCCCGGCCCGACGTCGTCTGCCTGCAGGAATTGAAGGGCGAAGGCGATCGCATCCCGGCCAGGGAGATCGAGGCCGCCGGCTACGGCGCGATCTGGCACGGGCAGAAGGGCTTCAACGGCGTCGCCATCCTCGCGCGCGGCAGGCAGCCGGTGGAGTGCAGGATCGGCCTGCCGGGCGATCCAGAGGATGTGCAGAGCCGCTATGTCGAGGCCGAGGTCGATGGCGTCGTGATCGCATCGATCTACCTGCCCAACGGCAATCCGCGGCCCGGCCCCAAGTTCGACTACAAGCTCGCCTGGATGGCGCGGCTGGCGGAGCATGCGCGCAATCTGCTCGCCGAGGAAGTGCCGGTGGTGCTGGCCGGCGACTATAATGTCATCCCGACTGACATCGACACCTTCTCCGTCCGCGCGATGCAGGACGATGCGCTGATGCAGCCCGAGAGCCGCGCCGCCTTCCGCGCATTGCTGTTCCAGGGATGGACCGATGCGATCCGCGCCCGTCATCCCGAGCCGGAGAAGCTTTACACATTCTGGGACTACCAGGCGGGTGCCTGGCAGCGCGATGCCGGCTTCCGGATCGATCACCTTCTGCTCAGCCCGCAGGCGGCGGACAGGCTGGTGGATGCGAATGTCGACAAGGCGGTGCGAGGGCAGGAAAAAGCCTCCGACCATGCGCCGACCTGGGTAGAATTGCGCTGACCGCCGTGGAGCCGGGCGCCCGGCAGGGCTGGAGCCGCTGGTCGCGTGCCATCGCGCTGGCGGCAGCGATCCTCGTCGCGCTGTGGGTCGGCGTGCGCGCTGCGAACCCGCCCGCCGTCGCGCCCGCGACCGCGCCGCCGACGGAATTTTCGGCGGACCGGGCGATGGGCGATGTCCGCGCGATCGCGCAGCGCCCGCATCCCGCCTCCAGCGCCGACATCCTGCGTGTCCGCCAACTGCTCGCCGATCGGCTGCACGGTCTTGGCCTGCAGACCGAAGAGCGGCGCTACATGATCGATCCCAAGGGCTTCCAGAAGCTGCACGGCTGGAATCCGAAGGCCAGCCCGGCCAGCGAGATCGTCGATCTGATCGGCATCCTGCCCGGTCGCGACCGGCTGAAGCCCGCCGTCGCGCTGATGGCGCACATGGATACGGTGTGGGGCTCGCCGGGCGGCGGGGACGACAGCGTCGGCGTCGCTTCGATCCTGGAGATCCTGCGTGCGATCAAGGCGCGGGGTATGCCCGAGCGCGACATCGTCGTGCTGCTGACCGACGGTGAGGAGATCGGCCTGTCCGGTGCTTCCGCCTTCTGGCCGAGCGATGGCCTGTCCGATCATGTCGGCGTCGTGATCAACCTGGAGGCGCGCGGCGCCGGCGGACGCGCGACGATGTTCGAGACGGGCGATCTCAATGGCGACATGATCCGCCTGATGGCGGCGAACGTCCGTCACCCGGTCGCCAATTCGATGTCGGTGATGGCCTATCGGCTGATGCCCAACAGCACCGATTTCACGATCGCGCGCGACAAGGGCCTGCCGGGGTTTCACTTCGCGATCATGGGCCGGGCGGAATATTACCACTCGNCGCGCGCCACCGCCGATCGGCTCGATCCGCGTTCGCTGCAGGACATGGGCGATCAGGCGCTCG
>BACX01000605.1 GCA_000333335.1 Sphingomonas-like bacterium B12
CGCGTCTCCGGCCCGGTCCGACCGCCGATGGCGGCCCGCCGACGATCGCCGCGCAGCCCGGCCCGTACAAGACCAAGCCCGCCGAAGAAGGCGGCATGCAGGTCAAGGGCCAGGGCGACAGCGCCTATGCGGCGAGCGAGGGCGCCGACCCCAACGCCAAGATCGATCTCTCCAAGGTGCCCGAGGCGCCGATCGCCAAGGGCGCGCCGGCCCCGCAGCCCGCCGCTCCGGCGCCTGCCCCGGCCAAGCCGGTCGAGACCGCCAAGGCGACCCCGGCTCCGGTCAAGGCCGCTCCGGCCCCGGCGCCCAAGCCGGCCGCTCCGGCGCCTGCGCCCGCCAAGGTTGCGGAAGCCCCCGTTGCGGGTGGGACGATCCAGCTCGGCGCGCTGCCCAGCGAGGCGGCAGCGAACGCGGCGTGGAAATCGCTGTCGGGCCGCTACGGCTATCTGGGTGCGCTCCAGCATTCGGTGGTGAAGGCGGACGTCAACGGCAAGACCTATTACCGCCTGCGCGCAGCGGCGGGTGGAGAGGCTTCGTCGGTCTGCTCGAAGCTGAAGGTGGCGGGCGAGGCTTGCACCGTCGTGCGGTGAGGCCTAGCGCCTGACCACATGATCCCCGCTTTCTTCGGCCTCTCCGGCCTCGCGCTGACCGACGCCGAGCGGAGCTTCTTCCGCTCGGCCGACCCCGCTGGCTTCATCCTGTTCAGGCGCAACTGCGGCGACCGCCAGCAGATGAAGGCGCTGACCGACGATCTGCGCGCGCTCGTCGGGCGGGATGACGTGCCGATCCTGATCGACCAGGAAGGCGGCCGGGTGCAGCGCATGGCGCCGCCCGAATGGCCCAAGCTTCCTGCCGGCGAGGCCTTCGCGCGGCTGTGGGACAAGGCGCCGGTCTCCGCGATGGAAGCGGCGCGGGTCAACGCCAAGGCGATCGCGGTGATGCTGCGCGAGGTGGGCGTCAACGTCGATTGCCTGCCGTTGCTCGACGTCCGTCGCCCCGACGCCGATGCGGTGATCGGCGATCGGGCGCTCGGCACCGAGCCGAAGCAGGTCGCTTCGCTCGGCCGATTGGTGATCGACGGCCTGCGCGAAGGTGGGGTGGTCGGCGTAGTGAAGCACATGCCCGGCCACGGCCGCACGCATCTCGACACGCACAAGGCGCTGCCGGTGATCGAGGCGACCGACGACGAATTGGCCGAGGACATCCAGCCTTTCCGCCAGCTCAACGACGCGCCGATGGGGATGACCGCCCACCTCGTCTACGCCGCCTGGGATGCCGAGCGGCCGGCCAGCCAGTCGCCGATCGTCGTGCAGGACATAATTCGTGGCCGCATCGGTTTCGACGGGCTGCTGATGTCCGACGATCTCGGCATGCACGCGCTGTCCGGCGATTTCGGCGCCCGGGCGGCGGGTGCGCTGGCGGCGGGCACCGACATCGCGCTGCACTGTTCAGGCGAGATGGTTGAGATGGAGGCGGTGGCGGGCGCGCTTGGGCCGATCCCCGAGGTGAGCTATGATCGCTTGCAGCGCGCGATGGCGACGATTGCGACGCGGGCATCGGACGAGAGCTTCGAGGAACTGGCCGCCAAGCGCGATTCGCTGCTGGCGCTCACCTGACGCTTTGCTAGCTTGAGGCCCAATGGACGCGGGCGACGACACTCTCACGATCGACATCGACGGTTGGGAAGGCCCGCTCGATCTGCTGCTGGCGCTTGCCCGCCAGCAGAAGGTGGATCTGCGCGAGCTGTCGATTCTCGCCTTGGTCGAGCAGTATCTGGAGTTCATCGAGAGCGCCAAGCAATTGAAGCTGGAGCTGGCGGCCGACTATCTCGTGATGGCGGCCTGGCTGGCTTATCTCAAATCGGGCCTGCTGCTGCCGCGGGATCCCGAGGTCGAGCCGTCCCCTGAGGAACTGGCGCTGCGCCTGCAACTGCGCCTGCAGCGGCTCGACGCGATGCGCGAGGCGGGCGCGCGGCTGATGGGGCGCGACCGGATCGGTCGCGATGTCTTTGAGCGTGGTGCCCCGGAAGGCCTCAGGGTGATTCGCAAGGCCGCCTGGCAGGCCGAACTGTTCGACCTGATCGCGGCCTATGGCGCCATCACCGCGCGCAACAAGCCGGTGATGCATGTCGTCTCGCGCCGCCCGGTAATGTCGCTGGAGGCGGCGCTGCAACGGGTCGAGGCGATGCTTGGGGCTGCGATGGACTGGACGGCGCTGGAGCGCTTCCTGCCCGCCACGCTCGATCCGCAGCTGGCACGATCGTCGCGTGCCTCGTCCTTCCTCGCCATGCTGGAACTCGCCAAGCAGGGCCGGCTGGAGCTGCGGCAGGAGGGGGCCTTCGACACGCTCTG
Organism: Sphingomonas-like bacterium B12; assembly: GCA_000333335.1. GTDB lineage: Bacteria > Pseudomonadota > Alphaproteobacteria > Sphingomonadales > Sphingomonadaceae > Solisphingomonas. Next base: position 2,352 of record BACX01000605.1, read on the forward strand.
GGTGCGGGCGGCATGATCTCGCGCCACGAACGCGCGGTGGAGGCGGTGCTGTTCGCCGCCGAAAATCCGCTCACCAGGGCCGAGATCGAGGCGGCGGCGGGCGAGGGCGTGGATGTCGCCGCCGGTCTTGCCGCGCTGACAGAAAGCTATGCGGATCGTGGCATCCATCCGGTCGAGCGGGGGGGGCGCTGGCATTTCCAGACCGCGCCGGACCTCGCGCACATCCTCCGCCGGACCCGCGAGGAGCCGCGCAAGCTCAGCCGCGCGGCGATCGAGACGCTGGCCATCATCGCCTATCACGAGCCGGTCAGCCGCGCCGAGATCGAGGCGATCCGCGGCGTGCAGATCAGCAAGGGCACGCTCGACGTGCTGATGGAGGCGGGCTGGGTACGCCCCGCCGGCCGGCGCGAGGTGCCGGGGCGTCCACTCATTTACGCGACCACGCCGGGTTTCCTCACCCATTTCGGCTTGCAGAGCCGTCGCGACCTGCCTGGAATCGATGATCTGCGCGCCGCGGGCCTGCTCGATCCGATCGATGACATGTTGATGCACGTGGAGGTGGAAACCGGCGGCGATGACGACTAGATAGGCCGGATATTCGGAGTAGGCATCATGGGTTTCGGATCACCAATCCACTGGATCATCCTTGGGATCATCGCGATCGTGCTGTTTGGCGGCGGTCGATTCCCGTCGATGATGGGCGATGTCGCCAAGGGGCTGAAGAGCTTCAAGAAGGGCATGGCCGACGAGGACGACGATCATCGCCCCGCGCCGCCCAAGCCTGCGGCCCAGCTTCAGCAGCAGCCGCCGATCGAGCCGAACAAGGACCACGATCTGCAGCCGATGCGCGACGACCGGCCCAGCCAGCCCTGAACGGGCGGGCCTGCCGGGGGTAATCGATGTTCGATTTTGCGCCGACTCACCTGTTGATCTTCGCGCTGGTCGCGATCGTCTTCATCGGGCCGAAGGATCTGCCGCGCGTCATGCGCGTGGTGGGCCAATGGGTCGGCAAGGGGCGCGCGATGGCGCGCCATTTCCGTTCTGCGATGGACGAGATGATCCGCGAAGCCGAACTTGCCGAGATGGAGCAGAAGTGGAAGGCGGAGAACGAGCGGATCATGCGCGAGCATGCCGATCTGATCTCCGGCAAGCCTGCGCCTTCCGCGCCGGCTGAAGCGTTGCCGGCACCCGCCACCCCGGCTGTGGCGGCGGAATCCGGCGAGGTGACGCATTCGGCCGAAGCCCCGCTGAGCC
>BACX01000604.1 GCA_000333335.1 Sphingomonas-like bacterium B12
CGGAGGGTTCTGACTCAGCCCAATATGCCGGCCATCCTCGTTTCGATCGCTTCGCGCTGGTGCGACAGATCGGGCTGCCTGGCGATCGATCCGAGCGCGGTCAGGTAGGCGCGATCCTCCGGCGTCATTTCGGGCGGCGCCTTGGCGGGCGGCTGGTTCGCGAGCCGCAGCACCGACTTCTCGGGAATCCCGCCGATCCTGGGGCTGCTCAGCGTGATCATGGTCAGGCAATCGAACAGCTGGGCGGGCGCCATCGACCGCGCCTTGGCGGCATCGACGATGATGAAGATCTCCACCGCCACCGATCGCGTCGGCCGCTCGATATGCGAATTGGGTAGGCGGCCCTTGCCCTCTTCCACGACCTGATAGCCTTCCGCCGTGGTCGGCAGCGCGAGCGCGATCCAGTCGATCGCATCCGATGCCGCGCGGAAGCGATCGATGCCGTCGGGCTTGCGATCGCGGATATAGTCCGCCTTGCGGGTGGCGATGTCGGCCGCGTCGGCGGCCGGGCTGGAACTGTAGACGATGGTGACGTTGGGCTTGCACTTGCCGCGATCGACGGCGACGTGCAGCGGCTTGCCGACCTGCGCCAGCCGATCGACGAAGCGCTTCTGGCCGCCCGGATCCAGCCCGTACTGGACGACGCAGAGCGGGCTTTCCCAGCGCGGCACGCCGGTATCGCGATAGCGGCCGAGCAGCGCGATGCTGTAGGTCCGCACCGCCGCGACGGATTCCGGCGCGGGCGCGTCGTCCGCCGATTGCGCGGCGATGCCGGCCTCGGGCGGCAGTAAAGCCATCAGGCAGGCGCAGACGAGAATCGATGTTCGGCCGTTGAGGAACGCCACGATACGCACTCCCGAAGACGAATTGAGGGGGATGCTATCCTCCGGGTTCGCGCCGTCAATGGAGAGGGCGCGAATTACGCTGGTGGACAGGGGGTGAAAGGCGGCTCCGACGATATCCACTCGTGAGGCGTTGGCCGCTAGGTCGATGCACCCGCTTTCACGCTTCCCCTGTGGGATTTCGCGTGAGACGGCGGCGCTTGGCGGAATCGGCTGCCCCGCCCTGCGCGTTGCGACCGGCTGTAGGAATATCTTCTTTCAGGCCCGCCGCCTGTCAACTTTGTCAATTTCGCTTTCGTGCGCCCCACATTGCTCCGTTCCGCGCCGCCACGCTAAGGGCGCGGCCTTCATCACCCGAACGAAAAGACCGCCCGTGACGCTCTACATCCGCTTCGCCGAGGAGATCGGCCGCATTCTCGACCAGCTCGAGGCCGAGGGGACCATCCCCGCCGGGCTGTCGCGACGCGCCGTGTCGATCGAGCCGCCGCGCGATCCGAGTCATGGAGACCTCTCCACCAACGCCGCGATGGTGCTGGCCAAGCCTGCCGGCTCCAATCCGCGTGCGCTGGCGGCGGCGATCGCGCCGAAGCTGGAGCAGGTAGCGGGCGTCACCGCCGTCGAGATCGCCGGGCCGGGCTTCATCAACATGCGCCTCGCGCCCGACGTGTGGCGCGGCGAGCTCGCCGAGATCCTCGCGGCGGGCGGCGATTACGGCCGCTCGACCGCCGGCAACGGCCACCGCGTCAACGTCGAATACGTGTCCGCCAACCCGACCGGGCCGATGCACATGGGCCATTGCCGGGGTGCGGTGGTGGGCGATGCGCTCGCCAGCCTGCTTGCCTTCGTCGGTCATCCGGTGACCCGCGAATATTATGTCAACGATGCCGGCGCGCAGGTGCAGACGCTCGGCCGCTCGGCGCACCTGCGTTACCGGGAAGCGCTGGGCGAGGATATTGGGGAGATCCCCGAGGGCTTCTATCCGGGCGATTATCTGAAGCCGGTCGGCGCCGCGCTCGCGGCCGAATTCGGCACGCAATACCAGTCCGCGCCGGAGAGCGAGTGGCTCGATCTGTTCCGCGAGAAGGCCGTCGCCGCGATGATGGACATGATCCGCGCGGACCTCGCGCTGCTCGGCATCCATCACGACATCTTCGCGTCGGAAGCCGGCGTGCAGAAGGCCGGCAAGGTGGACGCCGCCTTCGCCGACCTGACGGCCAAGGGCCTGCTCTACCAAGGCGTGCTGGAGCCTCCCAAGGGCGAGCTTCCCGACGATTGGGAGCCGACCGAGATGACCCTGTTCCGCGCCACCGAATTCGGCGACGACCAGGATCGCCCGGTGCGCAAGTCCGACGGCGGACTCACCTATTTCGGCACCGATCTCGCCTATCACGCGCAGAAGGCGGCCGAGGCGGACGAATTGATCGACATCTGGGGCGCCGACCATGCCGGCACCGTCAAGCGCATCCAGGCGGCGGTGCAGGCGCTCACCGGCGGCAAGCGCTTCGACGTGAAGCTGGTGCAGATGGTCAAGCTGCTGCGCAACGGCGAGCCGGTGAAGATGTCCAAGCGTTCCGGCCAGTTCGTGACCCTGGCCGACGTGGTGAACGAGGTAGGCCGCGACGTGGTGCGCTTCACCATGCTCACCCGCAAGGCCGACGCGCAGATGGATTTCGACTTCGCCAAGGTGGTGGAGGCGTCGAAGGACAATCCCGTCTTTTACGTCCAGTACGCCCACGCCCGCGTCCGCTCGGTGCAGCGCAAGGCGAAGGGCGAGATGGGGCTGGAGGCGGCCGGTGCCGATCTCTCTCGCCTCGACGACGAGGAATGGGGGCTGGTGAAGCTCGCCGCGCAATTCCCGCGCATCGTCGAACAGGCGGCGGGCACGCGCGAGCCGCACCGCGTCGCTTTCTATCTCTATGATCTGGCGGCGGCTTTCCACGCGCTGTGGAATCGCGGCAACGACCGGCCCGATCGTCGCTTTTTGGTGCAGGATGATCCCGATACGACACAGGCGAGGCTTTCCCTCGCCGAAGGGATCGGGCAGATATTAAGAAATGGCCTGTCGATCATGGGGGTCGCCGCGGCCGAGGAGATGTAGGCGAAATGTCGGATTCGGGGCGGAGCATGAGGGGTAATGCCGAGGAAGATCGGCTGCCCT
>BACX01000603.1 GCA_000333335.1 Sphingomonas-like bacterium B12
CGGCCGGTGATCGATCTCGGCTGGGGCTATATCGCTTCGCCCGCCTTCACGATCGTGGCGTTCGGCAACGCAGTGAACCTGACGGACGGGCTGGACGGCCTCGCCACCATGCCCGTCATCATCGCCTGCCTCGCTTTCTTCGTGATCTCCTACCTCGTCGGCAACGTGAAGTTCGCGACCTATCTGGGCATCCCGCACGTGCCGGGCGCGGCCGACCTGCCGATCATCTGCGCGGCGATCATCGGTGCGGGCCTCGCCTTCCTGTGGTTCAACGCGCCGCCGGCGGCCGTCTTCATGGGCGACACCGGCAGCCTCGCGCTCGGCGGCGCGATCGGCACCATCGCGGTCGCCTGCCATCACGAGATCGTGCTGGGCATCGTCGGCGGCCTGTTCGTGGTGGAGGCCTTGAGCGTCATCATCCAGGTGTTCTTCTACAAGCGCACCGGCAAGCGCGTGTTCAAGATGGCGCCGATCCACCACCATTTCGAACAGATCGGCTGGTCCGAGCCGACCGTGGTGATCCGCTTCTGGATCGTCGCCTTCATCCTCGCGCTGGCGGGCCTCGCCACGCTGAAGCTCCGGTGATCGTCTCCCCCGCCTTCGCCGGGAAACGCTATGCGGTGCTGGGCCTCGCGCGTTCGGGGCTGGCGACCGTATTGTCGCTCGTCGCGAGCGGGGCGGAGGTGACGGCGTGGGATTCGGACGAGGCCAAGCGCGCCGTCGCGCCGGCGGGCGTGATGCTGGGCGATCCGATGGAGATCGAGCTGACCGGGTTCGACGGCATCGTCGTGTCGCCGGGCGTGCCGCTCAACACGCATCCGATCGCGGCGCGGGCGAAGGTGGCGGGCGTGCCGGTCATCGGCGATATCGAGCTGTTCGCGCAGGCGAGGGCGTCGCTACCGGAGCACAAGGTCGTCGCGATCACCGGCACCAACGGCAAGTCGACCACCACCGCGCTGATCCACCATATCCTCGAGACGGCGGGCGTGCCGACGATGATGGGCGGCAATATCGGCCTGCCGATCTTGGGCCAAGAGCCGCTCCCGGCGGGCGGCGTCTATGTGCTGGAGCTGTCGAGCTTCCAGATCGACCTGACCTTCACTCTCGACGCCGACGTCGCGGTGCTGACCAACATCACCCCGGACCATCTCGATCGCTATGATGGGTTCGAAGCCTATGCGGCGTCGAAGATGCGTCTGTTCGAGATGCAGTCTCGCGATAATGTCGCGCTGGTCGATTGGAATGCGGTCATGGCTGGTCTTGCCCCTGATCCACATCCCAGCGGGCGCGGCACCTATTTTGGCATCAATCCCATGGAGCGCGGGATGCAGGCGCAGTGGCCCGCGCTGCAAGGACCGCACAATGCAGAGAACGCAGCGGCAGCTTACCAAGCTTGCAGCTGGTTGGGCATTGATCCCAATGTGATCGAACAAGGCCTCCGCACCTACCCCGGCCTCCCGCACCGCATGCAGCGCGTGGCCGAGATCGACGGCGTGCTCTACGTCAACGACAGCAAGGCGACCAACGCCACCTCCACCGCGCCCGCGCTCGGCGCCTATCCGCGCATCCACTGGATCCTCGGCGGCAAGCGCAAGACCGACGATCTCGATGCCTGCAAGCCCTTCTACGGCCACGTCGTCTCCGCCTGGACGATCGGCGAGGCGGCGGAGCTGTTCGAGCGCATCCTGCTCGAATCCGGCATCCATGCGCGCAACGTCGGCACGCTCGATCGCGCGGTGAAGCAGGCCGCCCAGATCGCGCGGCCGGGCGAGGTGGTGCTGCTCTCGCCCGCCTGCGCCTCCTACGACCAGTTCCGGGATTACGAGGCGCGCGGCGATGCCTTCCGCGCCGCCGTCGCCATGCTGGGGAGCGAGGCATGAAGATGGACGCCGTTCCGCGCCGTGGACGCTTCCGCCGGGGCAAGCCGCCGCGGCTCGGCCGCGCCGATCGCAGCGCGCTCGGCCGCTGGTTCTGGGAGATCGATCTCGTCCTGCTCGCGCTGGTGACGGTGCTGATCGGCATCGGCCTGATCGCCGTCGCCGCCGCATCCCCGGCGGCGGGCGTCCGCTATTCGGACGGCGCGGTGCAGTTCCCGCCGCTTTATTACTTTTACAAGCAGGTGATGTGGCTCGGCGTCGGCATCCCGGTGATGTTCATCACCTCGATGTTCCCGAAGGCGATGGCGCGGCGGCTGTGCCTGATCGGCGCGGCGGTGTTCCTGCTCGCGCTGATGCTGACCCCGGTGCTCGGCCATCAGGTCAACGGCGCGCGGCGCTGGATCGGAACGGGTGCGGCACAGCTGCAGCCTTCCGAATTCCTCAAGCCGCTTTACGTGGTGGCGATGGCGTGGCTGTTCTCCTTGAAGCAGCATGACCGCTCGCTGCCCGTCGTGCCGATCAGCCTCGTCGTGACCGGCCTGATCGCCGCCTGCCTGATGAAGCAGCCCGATTTCGGCCAGACCGTGATGTTCCTGCTGCTGTGGACGGCGCTGCTGACACTCTCCGGCGCACCGATGAAGGGCCTCGCCATCCTCGCCGGATCGGGCGTGGCGGTGGTGGTGCTGGCCTATCTCTTCTATCCGGTCGCGCACCTGCGCATCGACAACTTCCTGTTCCAGACCGGCGACACCTATCAGGTGGACAGCGCGCGCCGCACGCTGCTGCATGGCGGCCTGTTCGGCGTCGGGCCGGGGGCGGGGACGATGAAGTTCAAGCTGCCCGAGCCGCATACCGACTATATCTTTTCGGTGATCGGCGAGGAATTCGGCCTGATCGCCTGCATCGCCATCGCTGCGCTCTACGCCGCGATCATGGTGCGCGTGTTCGTGAAGCTGCTCGACGAGGAAGACCAGTTCATCCTGCTCGCCGCCGCCGGCCTCGCCACGCAATTCGGCGCACAGGCGATCATCAACATGGCGGTGAACGTGCAGCTGGCGCCGTCCAAGGGCATGACGCTGCCGTTCATCTCCTACGGCGGATCGTCGATGATCGCGCTCTCCATGGGCTTCGGCTTGCTGCTGGCATTCACGCGCCGGAACCCGTATCTCACCCGGTCCCCCTATGTCGTGACCTGGAACAAGGCCCGGTGAAGCGCACCTTCCTTCTCGCCGCCGGCGGCACCGGCGGCCACATGATCCCGGCCCACGCGCTCGCCGAGGAGCTGGCCGCGCGCGGCAACCGCGTCGTGCTGGTGACCGACGATCGCGGCGCGCGCATCCCTGGCATCTTCACGGGCGTGGACGTGCATGTGCTGCCGGCCGGCAGGCTGGGCGGCGGCATCTTCGGCTGGATCAAGGCCTCGCGCGGCATCATGGCGGGGAGGGCGGCCGCCAAGGCGCTGATCCGCCAGTATGAGCCATCGGCGGTGGTCGGCTTCGGCGGGTACCCTGCGCTCCCGACGCTGCTGGCGGCGCTCGGCGAGAAGGTGCCGACCGCGCTGCACGAGCAGAATGCGGTGCTGGGCCGCGTCAACCGCCTGCTCGCGCGCTGGGTGAAGGTGCTGGCGACCGCCTACCACCAGGTCGATCGCGTGCCCAAGAACATCGAGCCGGTGATCGTCGGCAACCCCGTCCGCGCCGAGATCCTCGCGCTGCGCGACCAGCCTTACCCGCCGCTCACCGAGGAGGGCGTGTTCCGCCTGCTCGTCACCGGCGGCAGCCAAGGCGCCTCCGTCCTCTCGACCGTCGTGCCCGACGCGCTCGGCCTCCTGCCCATCGCGCTGCGCCAGCGGTTGCAGGTCACCCAGCAGTGCCGCCCGGAGGATATCGACAAGGTCCGCGCCCGCTATGCCGAGCTGGACATCCCCGCCGACCTCGCCACCTATCTCGGCGACCTGCCCGAGCGGCTGGGCTGGAGCCACCTGTTCGTCGGCCGCTCGGGCGCCTCGACCATCGCCGAGCTGACCGCCGCCGGCCGCCCCGCCATCCTCGTGCCGCTGCCGTCGGCGATGGACGACCACCAGACCGCCAACGCGCGCGAGATGGCGGCGACCGGCGGCGCCACCTCGATCCCGCAGAGCAAGTTCACCCCGCAGCAGCTTGCCAAGCAGATGCAGAAGATGGCGCTGGAGCCCGGCGCTCTCGCCACCGCTGCCGCCCGCGCCCGCGATGCGGGCTATCCCCAAGCCACGCAGGCGCTCGCCGATCTGGTCGAGAGCCTCGCCGGCCCCACCCCGGCCCCTGTCGGGCCGGCCGCAACATTCAAGGAAGCACTCGCGTGAAGGGCGTCGCCACCGACATCGGCACCATCCATTTCATCGGCATCGGCGGCATCGGCATGTCGGGCATCGCCGAGGTGATGCACAATCTCGGCTATACCGTGCAGGGATCGGACGTGGCCGAGGGCTATGTGATCGAGGGCCTGCGCAAGCGCGGCATCACGGTGATGATCGGCCATGACGCCGCCAATCTCGGCGATGCGGCGGTGGTGGTCACCTCCACCGCGATCAAGCGCGGCAACCCCGAGGTCGAGCGCGCGCTGGAAGAGCGCATCCCCGTCGTCCGCCGCGCCGAGATGCTGGCAGAGCTGATGCGGCTCAAGTCCACCGTCGCGGTGGCGGGCACCCACGGCAAGACCACCACCACCTCGATGGTCGCGGCCCTGCTCGATGCGGGCGGGGTGGACCCGACCGTGATCAACGGCGGCATCATCAACAGCTACGGCTCCAACGCCCGGCTCGGCGCGTCGGACTGGATGGTGGTCGAGGCCGACGAGAGCGACGGCAGCTTCTTGCGCCTCGACGGCACCTACGCGATCGTCACCAACATCGATCCCGAGCATCTCGACCATTATGGCTCGTTCGACGCGGTGAAGGACGCCTTCGTCGAGTTCGTCGAGAACGTGCCCTTCTACGGCGCGGCTTTGCTCTGCCTCGATCATCCCGAGGTGCAGAAGATCATCCCGCGCGTGCGCGATCGCCGCGTCGTCACCTACGGGTTCAGCGCGCAGGCCGACGTGCGCGGCGTCAACGTCACGCCGATCCCCGGCGGCAACCGCTTCGAGACGATCATCCGCCATCGCGACGGCACCAGCCGGTCGATCGAGGGGATCGAGCTGCCGATGCCCGGCCGCCACAACGTGTCCAACGCGCTCGCCGCGATCGGCGTGGCGCTGGAGCTGGGCGTGAAGGACGAGGTGATCCGCACCGGCTTTGCCAAGTTCGGCGGCGTCAAGCGGCGCTTCACCAAGGTGGGCGAAACCGGCGGCGCGACGATCATCGACGATTACGGCCACCACCCGGTCGAGATCCGCGCGGTGCTGTCGGCGGCACGCGAGGGCGCGGAGGGCCGCGTGATCGCGGTCGCCCAGCCGCACCGCTTCACCCGCCTGCGCGATCTGATGGAGGAGTTCCAGGGCGCCTTCAACGATGCCGACATGGTCTATGTCGCCCCGGTCTATGCGGCGGGCGAGCAGCCGATCGAGGGTGTCGACGCCGCCGCGCTGGTCGCGGGCCTCAGGATGCGCGGCCACCGCTCGGCCAACGAGATCGCCGGGGCGGACGCGCTGGCGAAGGAGCTGGCGGGCGTGCTCAAGCCCAACGACATGGTGATCTGCCTCGGCGCGGGCGACATCACGAAATGGGCCGCCGGCCTCGCCACCGCCATCGAGGCGGAGCGCGCGAAAGTGGCGGAGCCTGCCGAGTGACGGCACTTGCCGCCTCTCTTCCCAAAGTATCCGGCCGTCTGACCGCAGGCGCGCCGCTGGCGCCGCTCGTCTGGTTCAAGGCGGGCGGGGCGGCGGAGTGGCTGTTCGAGCCGGCCGACATCGACGATCTCTGCACGTTTCTCGCCGATCTCGATCCGGCGACGCCGGTGATGGGCCTCGGTCTCGGCTCCAACCTGATCGTGCGCGACGGTGGCGTCCCCGGCGTGGTGGTGCGGCTGGGTAAGGCCTTCGCGAAGGTCGAGCGGCTGGACGGCACCACGATCCGCTGCGGCGGCGGGGCGAGCGGCATCCTCGTCTCCTCGGCGGCGCGCGACGCGGGGATCGCCGGCATCGAGTTCCTGCGCTCGATCCCCGGCGCGGTCGGCGGCTTCGTGCGGATGAACGGCGGCGCCTATGGCCGTGAGGTGAAGGACATCCTGATCGAGTGCGAGGTCGTGCTGCGATCGGGCGAGCGGCGGACGCTGGCCAATGCCGATCTCGGCTACACCTACCGCCATTCCGAACTGCCTGAAGGCGCGATCGTCGTCTCCGCGACCTTCCGGGGCCATCCCGGCGAACCGCAAGCGATCGGTGCCGAGATGGACCGCATCGCCGCCGAGCGCGAAGCCTCGCAACCGCTCCGCTCGAAGACCGGCGGCTCGACCTTCAAGAATCCGGACGGCCACAAGGCTTGGGCATTGGTCGATGCGGCCGGATGCCGGGGGCTGACCATCGGCGATGCGCAGGTGTCCGAGAAGCATACCAACTTCCTCCTGAACCTCGGTGGCGCCACCTCTGCCGACATCGAGGCGCTGGGCGAGGAAGTGCGCCGCCGCGTGAAGGCGACAAGCGGCATCGAACTGGAGTGGGAGATTCAGCGCGTGGGTGTGGCGAAGTGAGCGATGTGAAGCCCCTCCACGTCGCCGTCCTGATGGGCGGCTGGTCGGCCGAGCGCGAGGTGTCGCTCACCTCGGGCCGGGGCGTCGCCGCCGCGCTCGACAAGCTCGGCCATCGCGTCGTCGCGATCGACATGGAGCGCGACATCGCCACCAAGCTCAGCCTCGCGGCACCCGACGTCGTATTCAACGCCCTGCACGGCACGCCGGGCGAGGACGGATCGATCCAGGGCCTGCTCGACATCATGGGCCTGCCCTATACGCATAGCGGCCTCACCACCTCGGTGATCGCGATCGACAAGGAGCTGACCAAGCAGCAGCTCGTCCCCCACGGCATCCGCATGCCGCAGGGCAAGGTGGTGGAGAGCGAGACGCTCTACGCCGGCGATCCGCTGCCGCGCCCCTATGTGCTGAAGCCGGTCAACGAGGGCAGCTCGGTCGGCGTCGCGATCGTCAGCGACGAGAGCAACTACGGCAACCCGATCGCGCGCGATGCCGAGGGGCCGTGGAAGCATTTCGACCGCCTGCTCGCCGAGCCGTTCATCCGGGGGCGGGAACTGACGACCGCCGTGATCGGCGGGGCGGACGGCAAGGCGCTCGCCGTCACCGAACTGAAGATCGACAGCGGCTTCTACGATTACGAGCATAAATATACCGACGGCATCACCACCCATGTCTGCCCGGCCGAGATCCCCGAGGATGTCGCCGCCGCGTGTCTGCGGATGGCGGAGGAGGCGCACCGGCTGCTCGGCTGCAAGGGCTGCTCGCGATCGGACTTCCGCTGGGACGACGAGAAGGGTGTCGAAGGGCTCTATCTGCTGGAAGTGAACACCCAGCCGGGCATGACCCCCTTGAGCCTCGTGCCGGAGCAGGCCAAGCATGTCGGCATGAGCTACGAGGCGCTGGTGCAGCGTCTGGTCGAGGAAGCGCTGAAGGAAGCGGCGCTGCGCTGGGGGGACGAAGACGAATGACCGAGCGCGCGCGCATCCGCCGTGGCACCCAGCCGCGCTACCAGCGCGGGCCGACCGTCGCGCGGCGCGGCGCGCAGGCGGCGAACGCGCGCGCCCGCAAGGCGACCGGCAAGGCGCTGGCGACGATCCCGATGCAGCCTGATGCGCTGCGCAGGCTCGGCCGCCGGCTGTTCGCGGCAATCATGGTCGTGCTGCTGATCGTCGGTTTGCTGGTGCTCAAGGTGCCGCAGATGGTCGGCACCCAGATCGGCGAACTGGTCGGCCTGATGGGCTTCCAGGTGAAGCGCGTCGAGATCCAGGGCATCCACCATATGGACCGCCTGCCGGTCTATTCGGTGGCGCTCGACCAGAAATCGACCGCCATGCCGCTGGTCGATCTCGGCGAGATACGCGACAAATTGATGCAGTTCGGCTGGGTGCAGGATGCGCGCGTCTCGCGTCGTCTGCCGGACACCCTGCTCGTCGACATCGTCGAGCGCGAGCCGGCCGCGATCTGGCAGTATCAGGGCAAGCTCAACCTGATCGATAAGACCGGCGTGATCCTCCAGCCGGTCGATCCGCAGGCGATGCCGGACCTTCCGATCGTCGTCGGGCCGGATGCCAACATGCAGGCGTCCGAACTGACCGACCTGCTCAACGCCGCGCCGCGGCTCAAGGCGATGTTCGTCGGCGCCACCTGGGTCGGTGATCGCCGCTGGGACGTGCGCTTCAACACCGGCGAGACGCTGGCGCTGCCCGAGGGCGACCAGCAGGCGCGCGACGCCTACGCCAAGTTCGATCGCATGGACCAGGCGGCCGCCCTGCTCGGCAAGGGCTTCGTCCATTTCGACATGCGCATCCCCGGCAAGTTCGTCGTGCGCGTCTCGGCCGAACCGGGCCACGAGATTTCCGATCCCGCCGCCAATCCCGCCACCCCGCCGACGCCGGCCGGGCAGGACGCCGTCTGACGCGATGGCGCAGGGGCGTTCCGACAAGCTGATCACCGCGCTGGACATCGGTTCGTCCAAGGTCTGCGCGCTGATCGCGGAGAAGACCGAGAGCGGCGAGTTGAACGTGCTGGGCACCGGCCAGCGCGAGAGCCGTGGCGTGCGGCGCGGCTACATCGCCGACATGGAGCGCACCGAGGTCGCGATCCGCGAGGCGGTGGAGCAGGCCGAGCGCATCGCGGGCGTGAACATCGAGGAGGTGTGGGCCGGCTTCTCGGCGGGCGGGCTGGTCAGCCGCGTCGCCTCCGTCGAGGTGGAACTGGGCGGCCACCGCATCGAACAGAGCGACATCGACGATCTGCTGGATGCCGGCCGCAACTCGATCGACCCGGAAGGTCGCATGGTGCTCCACGCGCAGCCGACGCTCTACACGCTGGACGACGTGCGGGGCGTGAAGAAGCCGCTCGGTCTCCATGCCGACAAGCTCGGCGTCGACATCCACGTCGTCGCGGCGGATTCGTCGCCGGTGCGCAACCTCGATCTCTCGATCCGATCGGCGCACCTCGCGGTGAAGGCGATCGTCGCGGCGCCGATCGCGACGGGCCTCGCCTGCCTCTCCGACGAGGAGCGCGAGCTGGGGGTCGCCTTGGTCGAGCTGGGAGCGGGCGTCACCAACGTCTCGCTGTTCGCGGGCGGGATGCTCGTCGGCCTCGCTGCCATCCCCTATGGCGGGCAGGACATCACCGACGACATCGCTTCCGCTTTCGGTACGCGCCGATCCCAGGCCGAGCGGATCAAGTGCTTCTACGGCTCCGCCACCACGTCCCCCCGCGACAATCACGACATGATCGACGTCGCGCCGATGGCGGGGCAGGAGGAGGGCACCGAGCCGCAGCGCATCACGCGCGCGCAGCTGATCTCCGTGATCCGCCAGCGGCTCGACATCCTCTCCGGCGACATCGCCGCCGCGCTCAAGGAGCTGGGCTTCGCCGGCCCGGTCGGGCGGCAGGTGGTGCTGACCGGCGGCGGTGCCGAGCTGAAGGGCATCGCCGATTACATCCAGGGCGTGCTGGGCCGCGCCGTTCGCATCGGCCGCCCGCGTGGCCTGCTTGCGCTGCCGGAGGCGCATGGCGGCCCGGCCTTCGCGACGCTGACGGGCCTCGCGCTCTACGCGGCATCCAACCCGATCGACCTGCGCGGGCATGATCCGGGGCGCCCCGATGGGCCTCGCCCGTCGCCTCAAGGCTTCGTCCACCGGCTGATCGCCGCATTTAAGAGCGGATATTGACCGGTTGGGCGTAAAAACCTGTGGAAAAGCGGTTTTTAGACGTGCGTCCGAGTCCCGTATTTGGCAGAATCACCCTACGGGCAGTGTCAGTCATGCCGGGGGCCACAAGGAGTTGAGGGATGAGCATCGAATTCGTGCGGCCTGAGGTGGACGAGCTTCGCCCCCGCATCAGCGTGATCGGCGTCGGTGGTGCTGGCGGCAACGCCATCGCCAACATGATCGCGGCCGAGGTGCAGGGCGTCGACTTCCTCGTCGCCAACACCGACGCGCAGGCGCTGAACCATTCGCCGGCCGAACGCCGCATCCAGCTCGGCCTGCGCATCACGCAGGGCCTCGGCGCCGGATCGCGGCCGGAGATCGGTCGCGCTGCCGCCGAAGAGACGCTCGAGATGGTCGAGAAGGCGCTCGACGGCGCGCACATGTGCTTCATCGCCGCCGGCATGGGCGGCGGCACCGGCACCGGCGCGGCCCCGGTCATCGCCAAGGCGGCGCGCGATCGCGGCATCCTGACCGTCGGCGTCGTCACCAAGCCGTTCAGCTTCGAGGGCGCGCGCCGCATGCGCTCGGCCGAAAGCGGCATCGAGGAACTGCAGAAGCACGTCGATACGCTGATCGTCATCCCCAACCAGAACCTGTTCCTGATCGCCAACCCGAACACGACCTTCAAGGAAGCGTTCAAGATGGCGGACGAGGTGCTGCAGCAGGGCGTGCGCGGCATCACCGACCTGATGGTGATGCCGGGCCTCATCAACCTCGACTTCGCCGACGTCCGCTCGGTGATGGGCGAGATGGGCAAGGCGATGATGGGCACCGGCGAGGCCTCCGGAGACAACCGCGCCATCGAGGCGGCCGAGAAGGCGATCGCCAACCCGCTGCTCGATGGGGTCAGCATGAAGGGCGCCAAGGGTGTGATCGTCTCGATCACCGGCGGCGAGGACATGCGCCTGATGGAGGTCGACGAGGCCGCCAACCACATCCGCGAGCTGGTCGATCCGGACGCGAACATCATCTGGGGCTCGGCCTTCAACGACGGTCTGGAAGGCAAGATCCGCGTGTCGGTGGTCGCCACCGGCATCGAGAACGAGGTCGGCACCCAGGCGGAGCCGGCCAAGGTGTTCAGCTTCCCGGCGGCGAGCAAGCCGCGCGTCGAGGCGCCGGCGCCCGTCGCCGCCCCGGTGGTGACGCCGCAGGCCGCCGTCCCGGCCGCGCCGGAAGCACCCGCAGCCGAGGAGGCCGCCGAGCCCGCCCCCTCGGAGGATGACAGTGACGAGCTGGTCCTCGGCGCTGACACCATCTTCACCCCGCCGGTGACGCCCAACCCGCTGCCGCAGGAGGCCGCGTCCGAGCAGGGCCGTCGTTTCCTGAACACGGGTTCGCAGGCCGAGGAGCCGGCGCCCGCGCCGCGCACCAGCCGTGCGACGTCCAGCGCCAAGGAGAGCGGCGGCACGCTGTTCGAGCGGATGAGCTCGATCGCGCGCGGCGCGCAGAAGGCGCAGGTCGAGGAGGAACAGCCCACCACCCAGCGTCGCGACACGCTGGACCTGCCGGGCTTCCTGAACCGCCAGAACAACCAGTAATCGAGCATTCCGAAGGGGGCGAGGGGGCGCCGGGTCCGCAAGGATCCGGCGCCCTTTCTTGTGGGTGAACACCCGGATGTCCAGGCCTGGCGCGGCCTGTCCGGTCGCGCGTCGATATGATAACGGCATCATTCGCCAAATCTTTACGGATGCCCCCCTAAAACTTTTGCCGGACCCGCGACGGCAGGCGGACGGAGGGCAGGCGCAGGCGAGCATGAACGGCAGTTTCGCATTCGAGTTGCCGTTGATGCACATCACCTTCGGCATCACCTTCCTCATCGCGGCGCGCTGGGGCGAGCGCTCCGCCTTGTTCTTCGGCATCGCCTTCCTGTGCAATGCGGGCGGCTTCGGCCTGCCGGTGATGCCGATGGGGCTTTCCGATTCGACGGTCGCCTGGGTCACCGACATCCTGTTCGCCATCTCCTTCCTGTGCTTCGGTCAGGCGGCGGCGGAGCATTTCGGCATCGGCCGCCGCTGGCTGTGGTGGCGGCTGGCGATCTGCGCCACGTCGATCGCCCTGTGCATGATCGCCGTCATCGGTTTCGACGATCTCCACGCGGAACTTCTCGCCTCGGATGCCGGCTGCGTGCTGCTGCTGGGAATGCCGCTGCTCGCCGTACGGTGGAAGGATCTCAGGCGGTTCGATCGCTGGCTGCTGGGCGCCTCGTGGATGGTGACGTTCGAGAGCGTGGTGCGCGGCGCCAGCTCGCTCTTCACCGCGCCAGGGCAGGTCGAGGCGTTCCAGACCTCGCGCTACGCTTATCTGATGCAGGCGCTGGGATCGGTGTGCGGCGTGATCTTCGCCATGGCCGGACTGGCCGCCGTCGCGCTCTCGGTACTCGCCCGCTACCGGACGATGGCGATGACCGATCCGCTGTCCGGCCTGCTCAATCGCCGTGGTTTCGAGGAAGCGATGATCGATCGGCCCGATTGGCGGGACCGGCCGACGAGCATCGTCACCTGCGACATCGACAGCTTCAAGGCGGTGAACGACCGCTTCGGCCATATGGCGGGCGATGCCGTGATCGGCGCACTCGGCGCGATCATCCGCGCGCGCCTGCCCGAAGACGGGATCGCCGCCCGGTTCGGGGGAGAGGAATTCCTGCTGTTCCTGCCCGGCCAGTCACCCGCGCAGAGCCTGCGCATCGCCGAAATGCTGCGCGCCACGCTGGAGGCGGAGGGCGGCAAGGCGGCCGGGATCGACGCGCGGATCACGGCGAGCTTCGGCGTGTCGGGCGCGGTCGCGTCGGATTATTCGGTGCACGATGCGATCGGCCGCGCCGATGCCGCGCTGTACGAGGCCAAGCATGGCGGGCGCAACCGCGTCGCGCTCAAGCTGTTCGATGCGGTCGATCAGGCGCCCGCTCAGCGCGCCGCGACCCGCACGCCGTCCGCCGGTTGCCAGGCGAGCAGCACGCGCATGTCGGCATAGCCGAGCTTCGGCGCCGGCCCCGCCACGGACGCAGGCGTCGCGGTGGCGAGCTGCGTCTTCGCTCCTGCTTCCCACCGCGCGAGCGCCAGCTTGTAGGCATCGACCTGCCGGTAGGTTTCGATGAAGGGCGCCTCCAGATCCGGCAGCGCCTGCGCCGCGAAGGCCTGGAAGCCGCCGCTCGGTGCCGCCGCCTGCGGGGCGATGCGATCGGCCGCCGCGCAGAAGTCCGCCTTTGCGGCGGGCTGCGAGAAGAAGTTGTAGAGTCGCGTCATGTAGGCATCGTGGGCCGACTGCCAGTCGCCGCCGGCCGCGCGGAACTTGCCTTCGACCGTCTTGTTCGCGACCGCCAGCACCGCCTTCTGGCTGTTCAGCATCGCGTTGTAGGCGTTGATCAGCGCACCGTCGGCAGCACCCCGGCAGCCGATCGCGGCGACGTTGAGCGCGGCGCGGACGTGCCATTCGGTCTGGATCGGATCGATGCCGTAGTTGATCGTGCGGTAATGGCCGGCGGCATCCACCGACGGCGGCACCACGGCGGCAAGGTTGGCGGCCAGCACCGGCCTGGGCACCGGCACCACGGCGGGCGGCGTTTCCACCGCGACCGGCTTGCGATGCGTGCACGAAACCAGCAGCAACGCCGTTACCAGCACCATGCTGCGCCCGTGGTTCCCGTTCCCCTTCATGACCCTGTCTCACCTTGGCTGTCTGGTAAGCATCGTTACGCAATATGGTAAACGAAGGGTTACCATCCGGTCGGCGCGGGCGGCCGGCCATCCGGCGTGAGGGGCGGGGAACACCCCTTGCGCGCGCACGCGTCCTCGCCCAAAGCCGTGCACCATGCCGAACCTGCCCAAGCCCGGCGCCTTCCGCCGGCTGCTGATTCCGATCCTGCTGCTCTCCGCCGCCACCCCGGCGCTGGCGCAATATGCCAACGGTGCCGTCGTCCAGCATCTGCCGCAGGGCGATGATCCGGCCGAACTGCTCGCCCAGGCGCTGCGCACGCTGGCGACCGAGCCGAACAATCTCGCCGCGCTCACCGCCGCCGGCCACAATGCGGTGCTCCTCGGCGATCCCAATGCGGCGGTCGGTTTCTTCGGCAAGGCGCAGGAGATCGCGCCCAACGACGGGCGGGTGAAGGCGGGTCTCGGCTCCGCGCTGGTCCAGCTCGAAAAGCCGCAGGATGCGCTGCGCCTGTTCGCGCAGGCCAGCCGGCTGGGCGTGCCCGATGCCGATCTCGCCGAGGATCGCGGCCTCGCCTATGACCTGACGGGCGATCAGGCGCGCGCGCAGGCGGATTACCGAACCGTGCTCGCCGCGCATCCGGAGGACGACACCGCGCGGCGCCGGCTTGCGCTGTCGCAGGGCATATCGGGGCAGAAGGCGGCGGCGATCGCGACGCTCGATCCGCTGATCCGCAAGCGCGACATCGCCGGCTGGCGCGCGCAGACCTTCGTGCTGGCGATGGACGGCGACGCCAAGGGCGCCAACGACATCACCCGCATCATGCTGCCGCAGCAGGCGGCGATGCTGCAGCCCTTCCTCGTGCGGCTCGCCACCCTGTCGCCGGCCGACAAGGCGCGCGCGGTGCATTTCGGCGAGATGCCGGCATCGTCCACGCCCTACACCCCCACGCAGGTGGCGAACATGAGCACGCCGGCCACCTATGCGCCGGCGCCGCGCAGCGATCTCGCGCCGCCGACCGCGGCGAAGGCCGAGCAGCCGAAACCGGCACCCGTGCCGACTGCGCCGGGCACTACGCCCGCACCCAAGCCGACTCAGGTCGCCGCAGCAACACCCTCACGCGCGACGACCCGGCCGGAAGGGGTGTCGATCAACGATCGCGACCAGATCTTCGCGCTGGGCCAGCCGCGCTACGTGCGGGCACCGCTCGCCGGGATCGCGCTGACGCCGGCCAAGACGGATGCCGCGACGACGGTAGCCAGCGCGTCGCCCGCCGCTTCGCAACCGGCACCGGCCGCCACGACCACGACCACCCCGACTTTGGCACCGCCGCCGGTGCAGGTCGCGCAGGCCGAGCCTACCAAGACGACGGTCGCGGGTCCGCCGATGCCACCCGCCGTCGACCTACCGACACCGGCGGCGCAGGGGCATTACGACCTGCCGCACGATGCCGCCGCCAAGGCTCCTGCCAGGCCCGCGCGCATCGCGCCGGCGCCGGTCAAGACGGTCGGCACCCCGGTTGTCCACGGCAAGACCGATGCGGCCGACGCCGACACGAGGAAGCCTTCGAAGACCGCGAGCGCGGACGACGACGACAGCAAGGCGCGCGGCAAGGTGTCGGCGAAGGACAAGGCCAGGATCGCCGACGCCTCCGACGACAGCGACGATTGCGTGCCGGTTCCCACCGCGAAGAGCCGCACCCACGGCAAGACGGCCGCGAAGAAGAAGGCCGCGACCACCTGCAAGGCGGTGGCCTCGGCAGACGACAGTGCGTCCAAGGCCAAATCGGCGAGCAGCAGCAAGGCGAAGCAGGACGACGCCGATACGGAGGATTGCGCCCCCACCCCCAAGGCGAAGAGCCACGGCAAGGCCGGCGCCAAGAAGAAGCCGTCGACTACCTGCACCAAGCTCGCGTCCAAGGACGACGACAGCGGCAGCAAAACGAAGAAGGGCGCGAAGGCCAGATCGGGCGACGATGCCGACGATAGCAAGTCGTCGAAATCCGCGAAGTCGGCCAAGTCCGAAAAGGGCAATCCGGAACGGATCTACGTCCAGGTCGCGGGCGGCGCCAACAAGGACGACATGGACAAGGCCTGGGCCGGGGTGAAGAAGAAGGCGCCGGAACTGATGAAGGGCCACACGCCCTCCACCACGCCGCTGCGCGCCACCAACCGCCTGCTCGTCGGCCCGTTCAAGACGGACGAGGAGGCGCAGGCCTTCGTCAACAAGATGGCGGCGAAGGGCCTGTCCGGCTTCACCTTCAAGAGCAGCAAGGGCCAGAAGGTCGACAAGGTCGATACCGGACAATGACGCTGGCGCCCTACGCCGCCGATCCCGCCACCAACCGGGGCCGGCGACATCCGGAGCCGGGCGGCGAGACGCGCGGGCCGCGCGACGCCTTCCAGCGCGATCGCGACCGGATCGTCCACGCCATCGCCTTCCGCCGGCTGCGCCACAAGACGCAGGTGTTCGTCGCACCCGACGGCGATCACTTCCGCGTCCGGCTGACGCACAGCCTCGAAGTCGCGCAGATCGGCCGCACGATCGCGCGGTCGCTGGGGCTTAACGAGGATCTTACCGAGGCGCTGTGCCTCGCCCACGACATCGGCCACCCGCCCTTCGGTCATGCCGGCGAGGACGCGCTGAAGGCGGCGACGATGGCGGCGGGCGGCTTCGATCACAACGCCCACACGCTGCGCATCCTGACGAAGCTCGAAAGCCCCTATCCGGGCTGGGACGGCCTGAACCTTACCTGGGACATGCTGGAGGGACTCGCCAAGCATAACGGCCCGGTCCGCCATCCGACATGGGCGATGCAGGAGGCCGATGCGGATTTCCCGCTCGATCTCGGCAGTTGGCCGAGCCTGGAGGCGCAGATCGCGGCCATCGCCGACGACATCGCCTACGACAATCACGACATCGACGACGGCCTACGCGCCGGGCTGCTCGATCTCGATGCGCTGTGCGCCGTGTCTTTCGTGGGCGAGCGCTGGCGGGCGGTGACGGCACGGCACCCCGATTGCGCGCGGCCCGATCGCCTGCGCCGCGAACTGGTGCGCGATCAGATCGGGGCGATGGTCAACGACGTGATCGAGGAAAGCCGCCGCCGCATCGCGGAAAGCGGCGTCGCGTCCGTGGACGAAGTGCGCGGGGCAGGGCGCCAGCTCGTCGGCTTCTCGCCCGCGATGGCGGCCGACGAGCGCGCGCTCAAGAAATATATGTATGCGACACTCTACCACAGCCCCTCGCAGCTGGAGGTGGCGGAAGTCGCGCGCGGGCTGCTCACCCGGCTGATCGCGGCATATATTGCCGATCCCGAGCGGCTGCCGCCCAACTGGCGCGCGAGCCTGCCCGAAGACGAGCCGGCCCGCACCCGCCACATCGCCGACTTCATCGCCGGCATGACCGACCGCTACGCCATCGCGCGGCATATCGAGGTGGTCGGCCCCGTGGAGATGCCGGAGGGTTTCTGACTCAGCCCAATATGCCGGCCATCCTCGTTTCGATCGCTTCGCGCTGGTGCGACAGATCGGGCTGCCTGGCGATCGATCCGAGCGCGGTCAGGTAGGCGCGATCCTCCGGCGTCATTTCGGGCGGCGCCTTGGCGGGCGGCTGGTTCGCGAGCCGCAGCACCGACTTCTCGGGAATCCCGCCGATCCTGGGGCTGCTCAGCGTGATCATGGTCAGGCAATCGAACAGCTGGGCGGGCGCCATCGGCGGCGATGATCAAGGACAACCACATCGCGGTGGCCGGCTCCATCGGGCAGTCGGTCGGGGCGGCGAAGGCGGCGGGCATCGCCAACATCATCGTCGAGGTGGATCGGGTCGACCAGATCGAACCGGCCCTGGCGGCGGGCGCCACCCACCTGCTGCTCGACAACATGACGCCCGCGATCCTGCGTGGGGCCGTCACGCTCGTCGGCGGACGCGTGCCGACCGAGGCTCGGGCGGGGTGACCCTGGAGACGATCCGCGAGATCGCCGAGACCGGCGTGACCTACGTGTCTGTCGGCCGCCTCACCCAGTCGGCCCCGGCGGCGGACATAGGATTAGACCTCGCGCTGGCTTGAGAAGCGCTGAACTGTCGCTAGGCTTCGCTCCCAGGGGCAGAGGGGCGAAGTCATGCGACCAGAATCCATTCGCTGGTTCGAGCGGGTCTATATAGGCCGTATCGTTATCGGCATCATGCTGGTCGCTTACAGCCTCTATTGGGCGAAGCACGAAGGGGTTTACGGCCCAGCGATACCGAATTTTCGGTTGCTCATGATCATCGGTGCCGTGATCGCCGCGCTCTTCAACGTCGTATTGCTCTTCTTCATCGCGCGCCGCGCCAGCCGTGTCGCGAAGTGGCTTTTCGTGGTGGCGACGATCCTCGGCCTGATCAACGTCGTGCGCGCGGTGATCGCGCCCAATTTTCTGCCGCCGTTGCTCAAGATGGGGCCGCTGTTCGGCGTCGGCCTCGATTTCACGATGATCATGCTGCTCTTCCAGCCCGATTCGCGCGACTGGTTCGAGCGGCGCGGCGTGGTGGCAGAGGATTATGCCGACACCTTTTCCTGAAATGCCTGTCGCGATAGGTTGCCGTCCAACAGGGAGATGAACGATGCGTCCCAAATCGATCTTATTGTTCGAGCGGATTTTTCTGGTCTACGTGCTGGTCGGCTTGGCGTCCGGCATCTGGTCGATGCTGCACGTCTCCAGCTTCATGCCCGCCGGGATGCCGCAGCCGATGATGGCGGCCATGCCGGCGTTCATGATCGGCGGCGTGATCGGGACGCTTGTCGTCGATCTGCTGCTGTGGTTCTTCATCGCTCGGCGCGGTGCGGATGTCGCGCGGTGGATATTCGTCATCCTGTTCGCGCTCGGCGCGGTGGGTGTGCTGCGGAGCCTGTTCGGACATCCGCAGATCGTGCTGCCGGCGATGGTGACGCTGATATCGGCGGTGCGTCTGGTGCTCGACGGAATTTGCACGGCCTTGCTCTTCCGGCCCGACGCGGCACGCTGGTTCAAGGGCGAGCGGACGCCGGGCGACCTGAGCAACACCTTCTCCTGAGCGCTTGCGCTGTAGGATTCAACGGTTTATTCGTTCTCCAAATGTTCCAACCGGGAGATTCGCGCTTGCGTTTCCTGCTGATCCTCCTTGCGCTGCTGGCGCCCTCCGTCGCGGCCGCCCAGTCGCTCCCGCGCCCCCATGCCGAGCTGCCGAGCGCGGACCAGCCGACGCGGCGCGTTCCGACCACCGGCTACACGCTGTCGATCATCTGGACGCCCGAACACTGCTTCGCTCAGAAGCGGCGCGGCCGGGACGCAAATGACATGGAATGTTCGGGCGTCGCCGCGCGCGGCTTCATCCTGCATGGCCTGTGGCCTGACGGGGACGGGCCGAACCGCTGGCCGCAATATTGCCGCACCACCCCGATCCTGAGCGACGACCAGCTTCGCGCCGGCGTCGATGCGACGCCCTCGACCCAGCTGCTCCAGCACGAATGGGCCAAGCACGGCACATGCATGACGGACGATCCGATCGCTTATTTCCGGACCGAGGGTGAGGTCTATCGCCGCATCCGCACGCCCGACATGGCGATGCTCTCGCATCGCCGCGGGCTGACCGCCGGCCAGTTCCAGACCGCCTTCGCCGCCGCCAATCCGGGGATGCGCGCCGACATGATGCGCCTCAACCTCAACAAGAAAGGCTGGCTGGAGGAGGTGTGGATCTGCCTCGGCCTCGACAAGCGCCCGCGCACCTGCCCGGGACGGCCGC
>BACX01000602.1 GCA_000333335.1 Sphingomonas-like bacterium B12
GGGTCGCCGACACCACGACCGCGCTGAACGCGCTCGGCGCCGCGTCGCGCGCCCGGACGGATGCGAAGATCATCGGCGTCACCGGATCGGTCGGCAAGACCGGCACCAAGGAGGCGATCCACGCCGCGCTCGATCGCGCCGTGCCGGGGCGCGCGCATCGCTCGGTCAAGAGTTATAACAATCATGTCGGCGTGCCGCTCAGCCTCTCGCGGATGCCCGCCGACACGCGCTTCGGCGTTTTCGAGATGGGCATGAACCACGCCGGCGAGCTTGATGCGCTGACCAGACTGGTCCGCCCGCATGTCGCGCTCGTCACCGCCATCGCGCCAGCCCATTCGGCCTTCTTCTCGGGCGAGGAAGCCATCGCCGACGCCAAGGGCGAGATATTCCGCGGCCTCGAGCCGGGCGGCACCGCCATCGTCCCCTTCGACAGCCCGCATTACGAGCGCCTGCGCGCCGCCGCAGAACCCTATGCGGCCCACATCCTCAGCTTCGGGCGCGGCAAGGGCGCGGACGTGCGCGCCAACGAGGCGGTGCGCGGCATCGCCGGCACCTTGGTCAACGCCACGCTGCCGACCGGCCAGCTGACTTTCACCATCGGACTTCCCGGCGAACACTGGGTTTCCAACGCGCTCGCCGTGCTGGCGGCGGTCGAGGCGGCGGGCGGCGATCTCGCGGCCGCCGGCCTCGCGCTCGCCGAGATGGCGGGGCTGCCGGGACGCGGCGCGCGCCGTGCGGTGCGTCTCCACGATGGCGAGGCGCTGATCATCGACGAGAGCTACAACGCCAACCCCGCCTCGATGGCCGCGACGATCCGCGAGCTGGGGCAGGAAAAGGCCAGCCGCCGCATCGCCCTGCTGGGCGAGATGCGCGAGCTGGGCGAGAGTTCGGCCGCCTATCACGCGGCGCTTGCTGATCCGCTGATCGCGGCGGGCGCTGATCCGGTGATCCTCGTCGGCGAGGGCATGACGCCACTCGCCGAATCGCTTGCGGGCCGCGTCCACGTCGAGCATGTCGCCGACGCCGCGACCGCCCGCCTGAAGCTGGAGCAGATGCTCCGCCCCGGCGACGCGGTGCTCGTCAAAGGTTCCAACGCCATCGGGCTCGCCCGCGTCGTCTCGGCGCTGGCGGGAGAGTTTGCCTAATGCTGTATCTGATCGCCGATCATCTGGGCTTCCCCCATGCCCTCAACCTGATCCGCTACATTACCTTCCGCGCGGGCGCGGCGGCGCTGACGGCGTTGTTTCTCGGCCTCATCATCGGGCCGCGCTTCATCGGCTGGCTGCGCGTGCGGCAGGGCAAGGGCCAGCCGATCCGCACCGACGGCCCGCAGAGCCATCTCGCCAAGCGCGGCACGCCGACGATGGGCGGGCTGATGATCATGACCAGCCTCGTCGTCTCGATGCTGCTGTGGATGGACCT
>BACX01000601.1 GCA_000333335.1 Sphingomonas-like bacterium B12
CTAGGGGATTTACGCCAGCGCCTGCCGCAAGGCCTTCCGCCATCCTTCGAGCGAGGCACGGCGGTCCGCCGACGCATGCGGCTCGAACCGGTCGAGCTTGCGATCGAGCTTCGCCACGGCATCCGGCCCATCTCACAGGCCGATGCCGATGCCAGCGAGCAACGCCGCGCCCAGCGCCGTCGTCTCCAGCATCGCCGGACGCTCCACCGGCAGATCGAGCAGATCCGCGAGGAACTGGCAGAGCCAGTCGTTCGCCGCCATGCCTCCATCGACCCGGAGCGTTTCCAGCCTGGCCGCGCCGTCTTCCACCATCGCCTCGGCGAGATCGTGGGTCTGGTAGGCGACCGCCTCCAGCGCCGCGCGTGCGACATGCGCCGCCGTCGTGCCCAAAGTCAGCCCGGTGATCAGCCCCCGCGCGTCGGGTTGCCAGTGCGGCGCGCCCAGCCCGACGAAGGCCGGCACCATATACACGCCGCCATTATCCTCGGTGCGGGTCGCCATGTCGTCGGTCTGCGAGGCGTGGGTGATGAGGCCTAACCCGTCGCGCAACCACTTCACCGCCGCGCCCGCGACGAAGATCGATCCCTCCAGCGCATAGGTCGGCCGGCCGTCGAACCGGTAGGCCACGGTCGTCAGCAGGCGGTGATCGGAGGTGATCGCCTCTTCGCCGGTGTTCAGCAGCAGGAAGCAGCCGGTGCCGTAGGTGGACTTGGCGGAGCCGGGATCGAAGCAGGCCTGGCCGACCACCGCCGCCTGCTGGTCCCCCGCCATGCCGGCGACCGGGATCGCGGCGCCGAGCAGATCGGGGACGGTTTCGCCGAAGACCCCGGCATTGTCGCGCACCTCGGGCAGGATCGCGCGCGGCACGCCGAACAGGCCGAGCAGTTCGTCGTCCCAATCCTGCGCGTGGATATCGAACAATAGGGTGCGCGACGCATTGGTGGCGTCGGTCGCGTGGACCTTCCCGCCGGTCAGCCGCCAGAGCAGGAAGCAGTCGATCGTCCCGAAGGCCAGTTCCCCCGCTTCGGCCCGCGCGCGCAGGCCCTCCACCTCGTCGAACAGCCAGGCGAGCTTGGAGGCGGAGAAATAGGGATCGAGCAGCAACCCTGTCTTGCCGCGCACCAGCGGCTCGTGCCCCTCCTCCTTCAGCCGCGCGCAGAGCGGCGCGCCACGCCTGTCCTGCCAGACGATCGCCCTGTGCACCGCCTCACCCGTCTCGCGATCCCACAGCACCGCCGTCTCGCGCTGGTTGGTGATGCCGATCGCGGCGATGTCGGCGGGCTGCAGCTTCGCCCTGGCGATCGCCTCCTTCATCGTCGCCAGCGTGTCGCGCCAGATGTCCTCGGGATTATGCTCCACCCAGCCGGATCGCGGATAATGCTGCGCGAACTCGTTCTGCGCGGTCGCCACCGCCTGCGCGCGCTCGTCGAAGACGATGGAGCGGGTGGACGTCGTGCCCTGATCGATCGCCAGGATGTGCTTCATCGTCTTCCTCTCCTCCCGTCCTAGCGCGAGAGATAATGCTCCAGCCGCTTTTCGGTCCCCGGCGGCACGTGCAGCAACAGCTTGGAACGCCGCCAGAGGATGTCCTGCGCCGTCCGCGCCCATTCCTCGGCGACCAGATAATCGACCTCGCGCACGTGCAGCCCGCCGCCGAGATCCTCGCCCAGCTCGGCAAGGCTCGCGGCGTCGCCCAGCACGCGGTCGATCCGCGATCCATAGGCCCGCGCCAGCCGCCACGAGGTCCGCTCGGACAGGAACGGCCAGCGCCGCCGGACTTCCGCCAGAAAAGCCTCGAAATCGCCGATATCGCCGCCCGGCAGCGGCTCGCGATCGGTCCACGCCTCGCCCATCGCCGGCAGGAAGGGGGCCAGCTTCTCCAGCGCATGTTCGGCGAGCCGCCGATAAGTGGTGATCTTGCCGCCAAACACCGACAGGATCTGCGGCCCCTCCTCCTCGCCCAGCTTCAGCACGTAATCGCGGGTGACGGCAGACGCACTGGCATTGCCGTCGTCGAACAGCGGACGGACCCCGGCGTAGGAGTGGACGACATCCTCCGGCCGCACCGCTCTCGCGAAATAGCGGCCGACGCTCTCGCACAGATAGGCCGTCTCCTCCGCGCTGATCGCGGGTGCGGCGGGATCGTCGTGCCACGCCACGTCCGTGGTACCGATCAGCGTGAAATCGCGCTCGTAGGGGATGGCGAAGACGATGCGCTTGTCCGGGTTCTGCAGGATATAGGCGTGATCGCCGTCGAACAGGCGCTGCACGATGATGTGGCTGCCCTTGACCAAACGCGGCGGCCGCTCGGGATGCGCGCCGCGCGCTGCGCCGACGACACGATCGACCCACGGCCCCGCCGCGTTGACGATCGCGCGGGCGCGGACCTGCTGCTCGCCATCCGCATCGGCGATGGTGGCGGTCCAGCCCCCGTTATCGCGCGTCGCGCCGACGAAGCGCGTCCGCGTGCGGATGTCGGCGCCCCGCTCGCGCGCATCGAGCGCGTTGAGTGCGACCAGCCGCGAATCCTGCACCCAGCAATCCGAATAAGCGAAACCCTTCGTGATCTCCGTCTTGATGCCCGCGCCGAACGGCCCTTTCAGCGACACGCCCTGCGACCCGGGCAGCGATCCGCGCCCGCCGAGATGATCGTAGAGGAACAGACCCAACCGGATCATCCATCCGGGCCGCCCCGTCGGCGGCATCGGCATGACGAAGCGCAGCGGCCAGATGATGTGCGGCGCGATATGGAGCAGCTTCTCGCGCTCGATCAGCGCCTCGCGCACCAGCCGGAACTCATAATATTCAAGGTAGCGCAGGCCGCCGTGGATCAGCTTGGTGGAAGCGGACGAGGTGTGCCCGGCGAGATCGTCCTGCTCGACCAGCAGTACCCTGAGGCCCCGCCCCACCGCATCGCGCGCGATCCCGCAGCCATTCACCCCGCCGCCGACGATGAGGAGGTCCGTCTCGATCATGCGCCGGGTCTAGCGGGTCGGGGAGCGGAGGGGGAGAGGGTTGGATTGAGATCGATATCTGCCGGCGCGACGGGATGGGCGGGAACCACACCCGCCAAGCCCGTCATCGCGAGGTGCGAAGCACCGTGGCGATCCATCCGTCACCGCATCTGGATTGCTTCGCTATGCTCGCAATGACGGGACGTGGTGGAGAGCCGACAGACAGGTCTCGGTGCGGAAGGAGCTACAGCTGCCATCCCGAAAACAATCGAGAAATGGGAAAGCCTCCTCTTCCCAAAATCGTCATTTCAGGATTGTGGAACGTCCTGAACAGCATAGCGCACCCGTGCCTTTGGCAGCAGAAGCTTGGGCGCAGGCTTGCCATGCGTCACCAACACCTGATCGACCGGGATCGCATACTCACCTTCCGAGGCGATAAACGCCTGCATATCGCGCGGCGATCTGGGTGAGACATTAGCGGCGATCAGGATGAGACTCTGAGGCCGTGACGGGATCGAGATTGTCGCGGCGCGACAGGCAATGCAAGCCGAGATTGGAGTTGATCGCCGCTCCGCGACAGGGGTGTCTCAGGTTGATTGTCGCTGGAGAGCGGCACGACGTCGGTAGCTTTCGACGTTCATCTCGAAGATGGTGGCGTGGTGGACGAGGCGATCGACCGCCGCGAGCGTCATGGCGGGGTCCGGGAAGACCCTGGACCAGTCGCCGAAGGGCTGGTTGGCGGTGATGAGGGTTGATCGGCGTTCGTAGCGTGCGCTGATCAGCTCGAAGAGGACGGACGTTTCGGCCTGGTCCTTGGTAACGTAGGCGAGGTCGTCGAGCACCAGCAGGTGATATTTGTCGAGCTTGGCGATCGCACTTTCGAGGGCAAGTTCGCGGCGCGCGACCTGAAGTTTCTGGACGAGATCCGAGGTGCGGGTGAACAGGACGCGCCAGCCTGCTTCGATGAGCGCCATGCCGATCGCAGCGGCAAGGTGGCTCTTCCCGCCGCCGGGTCCGCCGATCATGATGAGATTGGCCCCTTTCTCGAGCCAGCTGTCGCCGGCGCACAGCGCCATGATGTGGGCCTTGGAGATCATCGGCACGGCGGTGAAGTCGAAACTGTCGAGGGTTTTGCCCGATGGCAGGCGCGCCTCTGCCAGATGCCGCTCGATGCGCCGCCGGTCTCGTTCGGCGATCTCATGCTCGGCAAGCGCTGCGAGGAAGCGGGTGGCAGGCCACGCCTCCTTGTCGGCGCGGTCGGCGAACTGGAGCCAGGCCTGCTTGATAGCGGGCAGACGCAGTTCGTTGAGGATGAAGGCAAGGCGCTGGGTATCGACGGCGGGGTTCATGCGGCCGCTCCCGTCAGCAGGGTGTCGTAGACGGCGAGCGAGGGTAACTGGACCGAGACGACCGGCAGGCTGGCTGGATCTGGTGAGAAGTGTGCTCGAAGCGTTGCGAGATCCGGGAGGCGCCTTGCTTCGAGATCTTCTGTCAGGGCGTCGGCCAACTCTGCTTCACAGCCCCGCTCATGGGCAAGCGAGAGCAGCTCGACGATGATCTTGCAGGCGGCGCGCTCCGGCAGCTGCTCGATGAGGCTGTCGAATGTCCGGCGATACGCATCGCGCGGAAAGATCTGGTCGCGGTAGACGAGGTTCATCAGCGCCATGGGCTTGCGCCGCAGGCTGTGAATGACGTGGCGATAGTCGATGACGTGTCCATGCTTGCCGTCGCCGGGCGCTCGTCCGCGGCGAAGCGTCATGAGGCGCGTCACGCCGAGGAAGAGATCGAGCCGGTCGTCGTACAGGCGAACTTTGACCCTGTGGCCGATAAGGCGGGACGGGACCGTGTAGAACACCTTCTTGAGGGTGAAGCTGCTGGTCGATGTGATGGTGACGACGGTCTCTTCATAGTCGCCTGTGCGCACTGCCGGCAGCGGCTGCAGCGCGGCCCGCTCGGCGTCGATCCTGGCGGCGTTGCGGCGGTTCTTGCGCGCGACGATCTCGTCGATGAAGGCCCGGTAGGCCGCGAGATCCGCGAAGTCGCCAGACCCCCGCATGAGCAGCGCATCGTTCACAGCATGCTTGAGATGGCCGTGCGCGCTCTCGATAGCGCCGTTCTCATGGGCGACACCGCGGTTATTGCGGGTCGGTTCCATCGCATAATGTTCGCACAGCGCGTCATATCGCCGCGTGAGATCCGTCCGCGCGTCGGCGTCGAG
Source organism: Sphingomonas-like bacterium B12 (assembly GCA_000333335.1). Taxonomy (GTDB): domain Bacteria; phylum Pseudomonadota; class Alphaproteobacteria; order Sphingomonadales; family Sphingomonadaceae; genus Solisphingomonas. The sequence goes on from BACX01000601.1 coordinate 5,173, forward strand.
AT
>BACX01000600.1 GCA_000333335.1 Sphingomonas-like bacterium B12
AATGACTTAGCTGCAATTTGTGTCAGCGTTTCGGGACTATTTGTCAGCGTTTTGGTGAACTTTGACCCGCATTTTGTCACCGTTTCTGCGGCTTCTGCCTTCCGGAACGATGACTTGTCACCGTTTCCGGAGCTCACTGAGTGGGCGGTGTGATCCATACCGCGTTTCACACTCATGTGGTTGGCGAGTAGGTCCAGAAGGGTTTGGAAGGTACGTCGGCTGACACGGCGTCGGAAACGCATCCAGGGATCGTTTACTTAGCCCAAATGCGGCATGTTTTATGCTCTGGGTATCCTCAACCCGTGACATCGAACATGGCTATTTTTATCAAAGATGATATAATACTCCCAGCTAAAGTAAGATCATATGTCCAAGGACTGGCATCTTTCTCAGATAGCAAAAGAGCCGTCTCGTCGGAATTCGGCAAGGGCAATAAAATTGCCAAAATAGATAGAGTTACTGCTCAAATAAGAATATTCAGAACAACTAAAAGAGATAATCTAGATCGGGTATATTCAGCAACGCGGGTTGCGAGAGTTAACAGAGAATGGTTCGTCTATTTTACGAAGAGTACGATCAACGTCTATGATTTGAAGGTGCTTTTAGCAATATGTGCGGTCGGCGAGGGGCCTATCGCAAATTATTTACATTCAGTGTCTGGCTCTTCCGATTGGGAGGGGCTTGCTCGCGAAATTCAAGTTGGTGACATTCTCAAGTTCATCGACCGGAGGAACGATCCAGAAAACAGGGAGCGGTTATTCGCTAGTTTAGACCGGTTATGCGGTGTTTCGGTCGAATTGAAAAATTATGATCCGAAGCTCATTGATCCACAGGTTGATCAATTTAAAGCGCGGTACGAGCCTTGTCGCAGCCTCATAAAAATATTCGAGCGCGGGGGTGATGAATGGATAAACATAGGACTGTGTTGGACGATTTCCAAGGAGGCTTGGATTGACAATGATAACCCAAAGTATGCCCCTGTATCAATGCAAGAAGTTCACGCCTTGTCAAAAAATGACATTGCAATGCTATTGCTGGTCTTCTTCCGCAGCAATTTAGGTGTAGGCGCCGGCGCAGTCTATCGCTATGACGACGACTCTAGAGGATCCCCGGGACCGAGCT
>BACX01000599.1 GCA_000333335.1 Sphingomonas-like bacterium B12
AGCTCGGTCCCGGGGATCCTCTAGAGTCGGATGGACCTCCACGAACCCGATCGTCTTGAGCCGTGCCAGAGCCTCGCGGACCGGCGTCCGGCCGAGGCCCAGCTCCGCGCCGAGTTCGCCCTCCGAGACCATGGCGCCCGGGGCGAGACGGCGGCTGATGATCATCTGCTCGATGGCGTCATAGGCGGTCTCGGCGAGGGAGCGCGGCCTGCGCCCATCCTCCGGCGGCACCTGTCCGCCGCCCGCAAATCCCAATCCGGCCAAGGGCTTCCCCGTCGATGTCGGATCCTGTCTGT
>BACX01000598.1 GCA_000333335.1 Sphingomonas-like bacterium B12
CTCATCCTTGCAGCAGAGCCGCCCCCGTCTTGGTGCCTCAATAGCGAACTCGGCGGTTCGCGTACGGTTAGAAGAAGCAGAAGGCCCGACGAAATCCCGCTATCCACAGCAGCCGGCGCAGCGGCACGGCGGGGAGCGCCTACCGTGCGAAGTGCCGGAGGGAGAGTGCCAGGACGACGAGCCAGACGCCCCCCGAAACGGCGAACACGAACCCGCGGAGGATCGCTGTCTCCAGCGCCGCGTGCGCCGAACGCCGATCCGGTGTTCGTGACACGCCGCCCCTGCGCGAAGGCTCGGGACGCGCTCCGACCGGCCGCTGCTCCGGCACGGCGAGCAGGCGCGTCAGGCTGTCCGGGAGCGGTCGCGGGTTTGTCTGCACGGCACCCGCGAACCTACAGGGCTCAGAGCCGGGGCGACAAGCCGTGCAGGGGTATCCCGGCGCCCCCTGCGATCCGATTTGTCGGCTTCCGGCCCCATGCTACAGCGCGCGCTCGGCGGGCTTGTCCGCCCGTCGGTCCGCGGATGTCACAGCCCCCTGTCTTGATCACCGGCGTCGCCGGCTTCATCGGGAACCAGCTCGCTTTGCGTCTCCTCGAGTCCGGCCGCCAGGTCGTCGGACTCGACAGCGTCAACGCCTATTACGACGTGCGGCTCAAGGAGGCCCGGCTTTCCCGTCTCGCGGGCTTCGAGGGCCACAGCTTCACGCGGCTCGACCTCGCGGACCGGGACGGCCTCGACGCGCTGTTCCGCCGGCACGACTTCCGGACGGTGATCCACCTCGCAGCCCAGGCGGGCGTGCGTCACTCGCTCACCGATCCCCATGCCTATGCGGCGAGCAACCTCGTCGGCTTCCTGAACATTCTGGAGGCCTGCCGCCACGGGGGTGTGGAGCATCTGCTCTACGCCTCATCGAGTTCCGTCTACGGCGGCGGCACGACCATGCCGTTCTCGGTGCATCAGAACGTCGACCATCCGCTCAGCCTCTACGCCGCGACCAAGAAGGCGAACGAGCTGATGGCGCACAGCTACAGCCATCTCTACGGGCTGCCGACCACCGGCCTGCGGTTCTTCACCGTCTACGGTCC
>BACX01000597.1 GCA_000333335.1 Sphingomonas-like bacterium B12
TGCCCTGAGCAGCGCAATGCAACATAACCGCAACCGTTCTGTCGGCGGGGTGGTAAGTGCAAGCGAGGGACGCGGACGTTGCGGTGACGGATCTGGCCGCCGTCTTCACCGCCGAGCGGCTTAAGATTGTCCGCTTCTTAGCGCTGCGGTGCGGCAACAACGACGTTGACGATTTGGTGCACGAACTCTGGCTTAAGGTGCAACTGGTCGATCGCTTCATCGACAAGCCGCTTCCCTATATCTTCCGTATGGCGGATCGCCTGGTGCTGGATCGACGGCGCGGAGTTTCCCGGCAGAGGGAACGCGATAATGATTGGTTCTATATCAATGACCGTCTGAGCACGGCGAGTGAGCCTGCCGTTGCGGAGACCCGCCTCATCGCCCGCGAGCGCCTAGATGCCGTGCGCAAGGCGCTCGACGCGTCCGGACCGCGCGCATCGATGGCCTTTCGACTCCATCGCCTCGACGGCATGGAGCAGCGCGACATCGCGCAAAGGCTTGGAGTCAGCCTCAGCACCGTGGAGAAGGATTTGCGGAAGGTTTACGATCTGCTCCTCTCGGTTCGCGAGACATTTGATGAGGATTGAGCAGCCGCGCGGCGTTCTAGGGGTATGGAGAGTGCAATGACAGCCGCCATGCCTTCGGCAAGAGACGAGGCGATCGCCTGGGCGATACGCGCCCACGAGGACAATTTCGAGGACTGGGATGCGCTCGCCGACTGGCTGGCGGCCGATCCGTGCCATGCCGGTCTCTATGACGATGCGACTATCGCTGCCGAAGAGGGCGGCATCATCTCGGTCGAGACTGCCAGTGCCTCGATGGTTGCCGTCGCCGCTTTGCCCGCCGCTCGCCGCCGGGCCTACTGGCTGCCGACAGCACTGGCCGCGAGCGTCATCGCAGGCGTGGGCGGGGGGTGGTTCGTCCACCGATCGTCGCAGCCCGATCTCTACGAGATCGCGACACGGCCGGGCGAAACGCGTGAACTCCGCATCGGCCATGCCTTGCGCGTTACTCTGGACGGAGGGACACGCCTGACGCTCGATCGTCATGATCAGCGGGTTGCCCGGCTCGACGAGGGCGAGGCGTTGTTCGCCGTTGCCCACGATCCGGCTCGACCTTTCCAACTACATGCGGGTGATGCGACGATAACCGACGTTGGCACCGTCTTCGACGTGGAGCGGGCGGGTACGTCGACGCTCGTCAGCATTGCCGAAGGGGCGGTCCGCGTTTCAGCATCGGGCGCCACTGCAGAGGGCCTCGCCGGCCAGATGATCGCCGTCGATATGGCGCGGGGCACATTGACTCGATCGGAGCGTGACCCGAGCCAGGTCGGCAGCTGGCGCGATGGCAGGTTAGACTTCGTCGACACGCCACTCCCGCAACTCGCCGATCGTGTGCAGCGCGCCACCGGTCTGCTCATGGTGGTCGCACCGGCCCTGCGCGATCACAAGGCTACCGGCAGCGTCACCATTGGCTCGCATCGGGACGCGACGCTCCGCCAGCTTGCCGACGTGCTCGCAATTTCTATCGATCGTAAGGGCGGACGCTGGGTTTGGAGCAAACGCGCCGATGCCGGCACGTCTTGACCGGCTATTCCTGGCAATCGGCTTGATCTCCTGCGGCCGCGCCGCCGCGGTCGCCGCCACGCATTACCATTTCGACCTGCCGGCCGGCACCATGGCAGCTTCCATCGCCCGGATTGGGGCTCTCGCCGGCGACAGCATCGCGGCGTTCGACCCCAATTTTCTCGAACGCCGGGCGCCGGCGGTCCGGCTCTATGGAAGCACTGGAGACGCGCTGGCCGCCATCCTCGGCCCGAATGCCAGAGCGCTCCGGGTCGGTCGGCACGCTTGGCGCATCGTGCCACGCTCGCGACCGAAGTGGCGCGGACCGGCTCAGTCTACGGACGCCGCCACTGCGGCAATCATCGTCACGGGCACCAAGCGACCCATGCCTCTATCCCGGTATCCTGCAAGCATCGCGCTGATCGACGGGGCGCAGATCGAGAGTTTCGGCGCAACGCCCGATATGGCGGCGCTTTCACGTCAGGAGCCTGCGCTGCAATCGACCAATCTCGGGCCGGGGCGCAACAAGCTCTTTTTGCGCGGTATCGCTGATAGCAGCTTCAATGGCGCAGGCGTGGCGCTCGTCGGCCTCTATCTCGATGATCTGCGCCTCACCTACAATGCCCCCAATCCCGATCTCCGCCTGTTTGACGTCGATCGTATCGAGATTCTCGACGGGCCGCAGGGAACCCTCTACGGTGCCGGCTCGCTTGCGGGCCTCGTTCGCATCCATCCCAAGGTGCCCGACCCCGATCATGCGGAGGGTGCGCTGTGGCTTGGCGGCACCATCCTAGCTCATGGCAGCGCCGGCGGCGACGCCGGCGGGATCGTCAACATTCCCCTCGTCGCCGGAGTCGGGGCGCTTCGCATCGTCGCCTATGCGGCGCAGGACGGCGGCTATATCGATGATCGCGGGCAGGGAGCCAGCAACGTCAACCGCACGCGCACGGCCGGTGGGCGCGCTGCGTTGCGGATCGCGCTCGGTGGCGGCTGGGCGATCGATGCTGCCGGTATCGCGCAGAATATCCGCAACCGCGATGCCCAATATGCCGATCGCGCGCTGCCTGCGTTGACCCGCAGCAGTATCGCCGCGCAGCCGTCCTACAATCTTTTCCGTGCCGGTAACGTCGTGCTCGCAGGGCCGCTCGGCGGCGCACGCCTCACTTCTACCACCGGGCTGGTCCGCCAGTCGCTCGGGCAGATGTTTCTGCCAGATGACGACAATGGCGGAGACATCTATCGGCAGGTCGATCATAGCCTGCAAATTACGGAAGAACTGCGTTTGTCGAGCAGATCGGCGAGCCCGCTGCAGTGGGTTGTCGGTGCCTCGGGTCTCTGGGGCCGCGTGTTGGAGGCCCGCACCATTACGATCGGCGGATTCGACCGCTCGCTGGGCCGTGCCAATACCACGACCGCCGACCTCACCCTGTTCGGCGAGATGACGGCGCGATTGTCCCCACGTCTTTCGTTGACAGCGGGCGGTCGCCTGTCGCGGGTACGGCTCGGCGGCGTCGCGGACGGCGCCCGGGCGAAGGAGGGCGACACCGACAAGGTGGGGGAGGGCAGCCATCCGCTGTTCAACGCAGTGCGCCATGAGCATTTTGCTGCACCGACGGTAGCCCTCGGCTGGACCCCGCGTGCGGGCCACCTGCTCTTTCTGCGCTTCAGCGAGGGCTATCGCCCGGGTGGCCAGACCGCGAGCGGCATCATCCAGCGTTACGATGCCGATCGGCTCCGCACTGTCGAGATCGGTTTTCGCCTGTCGTCCGCGTCCATGCCGGTGTCGGCGGAAGTTTCCGGCATGGTCGGCGACTGGACGAACGTACAGGCCGACATGCTGGACGCTACCGGACTGCCGGTGACACGCAATGTCGGTAACGGCGCCGTGCACTCGCTGGATGCGCGCCTGCGCTGGCGGATCGCTGGCCCGATCGAAGCCCGCTTCGCGGCAACGATCGCAGGCGGTCAGGTTCGCGGTCTGGACTCGCTTACTGGCACAGTCATCCGGACGCCGCTGCCCGATGTCGCGCGCGATGCCGTCTCAGCATCGCTGGGGTATCGGCATGCCTTTGGCGCTGGGCTGCTTGGTGCCGAGATCCGGGCGAACCATGTCGGTCATTCGGTGCTCGGCAGCGGTAGCGAGCTCTCCCGGCTTCATCAGGGCGGCTATTGGATGTTGAGCGGGGGCGCCGAATGGCGCGCAGGGCCCACGACATGGTCGCTGTTCCTCGACAATCTGCTCGATTCCGCCGCCAACAGCTTCGCCTTCGGCAAGCCGACTGTGGTGTATGATGATCGATACACGACGCCGCTCAGGCCGCGCTCGATCCGGCTCGGCATTCGCCGGGATTTCTGACCCGCCCGTTACGGTCGGCGCCGAGGCACGGCGTTGAAGAGGTAGAAAGAGCCCATCCCTTGACGATGGGTCGAAACCTCGGGGACCGAAAAGATGGGGACATTCAAGGTTGCAGGCGATCGCGAAACGACCGGGAAGCGCCGCGCGCATAGGTTGAAGCTGGGGACATGCCTGTCCGGCACGGCCGCGATCTTGTTGGCGGGCGGGGGTATTGCGCACGCCTCGCCCTACCGGCTTGATGCGCCGACCCTCACGGCGACGATGACACCGGTTTCGGCGGACCGATCGGCCGCAACATCACCCATTTGGGATCCGGCCGTCCGCGCGACGGCGACGGATGTCGTCGTCAAGGAGGGCGATGTTTCGACCTCGGGCGACGACATGCCAGCCATCTCGACTCACTCGACCGGCGCCACGACGATCAGTGCGGGCGCGATCACCACGTCCGGCGCGCGGTCTTCCGGCATCGCAGCGAACGGCACCGGCGCAATCACGGTCGACGTCGGTAGCGTGCAGACATCAGGCGATTTCGGCTATGGTGTTCGCGCCGTCGCCGGTAATCCGGTGGTATTCGATCCGGCCACGGGGACGGTGAAGGTGCCGGTGAACCTGCCAGCCGATCTTACCGTGACGGCAGGAACGATCGCCACCGCGGGCTTCGGAGCTGACGGTGTCTATGCCGGCAACCTCACCACGGGCACTACCAGCGTCACCGTCGGGAGCGTCTCCACGCAGGGCGCGCAGGCGTGGGGCGTAAATGCCAATGGCAGCGGCGATGTGAACGTGAGCGTCGGCTATGCCAGCACCTACGGCTTCAACGGGGTAGGCATCGGCGCAGGCTCTCACGGCGGCAATGTCACGGTTACCGGCAACAGTGTCTACACTTCGGGGGATTCTAGCGTCGGCATCCTCGCGCAGGCGATTTCGGGCTACGACGCGGATCACAAGCCGGTGAACGGAAATGTCGCCGTTGCCGCCGGGTCGGTGACCACCGCAGGCGACTATTCGACTGGGGTCCGCACGGTCGCGCAAGGAGATACGGCGATCAAGGCGGATTACGTGACGACGTATGGCGCCCACGCGGACGGCATTTCGGCGGAGGGCAACGCAACGGTTTCGATCACGACCGCTCGCGTGTCGACGACCGGCGATTATTCGCACGGCGTCTATGCCGCCGCTGACAAAGATGTCGCGATCAACGCCGGCACGGTGGCGACGCAGGGTGCCAACAGCTTCGGCATCCATGCCCACTCGCTTTACGGCGCCGCCAGTATCGATGTCGGTTCGGTGTCCACCTCTGGCGCAAATGGCATCGGCGTGGCGGCGATCGCAGCCGGTGATGTGCATGTCGGTGCGGACACCATCAAGAGCAGCGGCGTCGGCGTCTATGCCATCTCCACCGGCGGCGACATCGACGTTTTGGCGGGAACGATCGCCACGCGCGGCCAAGGGGCCACCGCGATCGTAGCTGTTAATTATTCGCAGAATGGTAAGACCAGCGTCACTGCCGGAAGTATCTCCACCAGCCGCGATAAAAGCTATGGAATTCTCGCCGAGGGCTTCGGGGATGTGTCGGTCCAGGCCGGTAGCATCACGACCAGCGGCTACGGAAGCTTGGGCGTTCTGGGTTATTCGGTCAATGGATCGGTGTCTGTCACGGCGGACACGGTGAAGACCGCCGGCGAATATGCCACCGGAATCACCGTCACCAACCTCGGCATCAACCAAGCCTCCACCGTGAAGGCCGGGGACATTGATGTCGGCGGCGATCACTCGTCCGGCGTTCAGGTCATCGCGACGTCTGGCGGCACCAACATCGACGTCGGCACCGTGACGACGAGCCGGCTATTTGGCAGCGGCATCAACGTCAACACCAACTATTACGGCTATCAGCCCGCCGACGGCAACGTACAGACGGCGATCAAGGCAGATACGATCAAAACCACTGGCGACGGTGCGGTGGGAGTCGCGGTCCAGTCGGTCGGCGACCTGTCCGTTGATGTCGGTTCGATCACCACGTCGGGCGATATCGGAGGACAGGGGCATACCGTGATCTTCTCCGAGGGCGTGTCGACCAGCGTCTTTGGTGGCGACACCAGCATCAAGGTGGGCTCGATCGACACCGCCGGACGGGGCGCTGTTGGCATGCAGACCTACGGTTTCAACGGTAGCACCACGATCGACGCCGGAACCATCTCGACGGCGGGCATCTTCGCCCCCGGCATCCTGTCCCGCAGCCGGTACGGCGATATTGACATCTCCGCCGATGCGGTGACGACCAGCGGAGAGGGCAGTTCCGGCATCGTGGCGCGCGCCTATGGATCGATCTACCTGCCGGGATCGAATGTCACCATCCACGCCGGTTCGGTGGCGACGAGCGGAGACGCCGCTACGGGCATCATCGCATTCAGTCCCTATGGTAGCGTCGATATCGACGCCGGGAGCGTCACGACGACCGGCGCGGGGTCGGCGGGCATCACCGCCGCTTCACTCTACGGGCATACCACTATCAAGGTCGGCGACGTCAGCGCTACCGGCGACGCAATCTATGCGCTTGGCAATGGCGTCTCCGTCACCGGGACCGGCGCAATCGCCGCGACCGGCAATTATGCGCGCGGCATCACCGCGCTTTCCTACGGCGACGTCGCGATCAACGCAGCCAAGGTGACCACGAACGGCATCGGCGCCACCGGGATCGATGCCGAATCGACCGGCGGCAAGATCGATCTCACGGCTTGCACGGTCGCGGCCGCAGGCGATGGGGCGGGCGGCATCGCGGCAATCGTTCGCAACCTGGTCGGTACGACAGCGACTGGGGACATTACGATCGACGCCGGCACCGTCTCCAGCACTGGCGACCATGCCGACGCGATCCTTGCTTACACCCAGAAGGGCAATATCAGCATCACGGCGGACAGTGTCTCGGCGGGCGGCTTCTTGTCCGACGGCATCGGCGCCTTCACCTACGCCGGCAACATCAATGTGGACGTCGGCACGGTCACCGCGAACGTCGGCGACGGCATCGAGGTGCGGGCCGGCTATGGCAGCTATGGCAATGCCACGGTCAATGCTGGCACCATCGTTACGAACGGAGCCGGCATCACCGCGCTGGCCGGCGACGATCTCACGATCACCGCCGGCAGCATTGCGACCCATTCCGGTACGCAGGATGCGGGCACTCAGCTCGGTCAGGCGATCAAGGCTGTGGCCCATGGCGACATCGCCATCACGGCCGGCGACCTCACGACCACCGGCTATTGGGCGGAGGGCGTCTATGCCCTCGCCAATGCTTCGCAAGACGATGAGCAGCCCGGCAATATCAGCATCAACGTCGGCTCGGTGACGACCAGCGGCTACAAGTCGACCGGCATCTACGCCATCGATAGCGGCTACAAGGACGGCGGCAATCAGACGGTGACGGTAAAGGCCGGATCGGTCGCTACGGCGGGCGACAGAGCAAGCGGCATCTATGCGGTCGGCGCCAATGTCGACATCACCACCACCGGCGCGGTCTCGACCA
>BACX01000596.1 GCA_000333335.1 Sphingomonas-like bacterium B12
ATTCGAGCTCGGTCCCGGGGATCCTCTAGAGTCCCCTGCGGATGGCCTTCGCGTGGTTCCCGCCCCGGGAGCGTGAGCGCATCGCCGTGGCGATCCTGCGCCGGAGCGGCCTCGGCGAGGCCCGGGCCGAGGTCGAGGCCCTGGCCTGGATGCGCCAGCGCGCCCGCCCGGCCGATCAGGCCGAGGCCCTGGCCCGCGAGGCGCGGGTCGCCGCGCGGCTCGCCCGCTACGGGTTGACCTGAGACGCGACAAGGAAAATTTTACCGCC
>BACX01000595.1 GCA_000333335.1 Sphingomonas-like bacterium B12
ATTCGAGCTCGGTCCCGGGGATCCTCTAGAGTCGTCTCGGCGCAATCGCCGACGACGGATCGGAACCGCCAGCGGGTCGGTCTGCAGATCTCCACCGGCGGCGTGCCGGGGGCCCATACCGGCTACGGCATCCTCATGGGCAATCTCACCGGATCCATCACCGACCGGGCGATCTCGTTCCAGGGGGAGGGGACCTACGGCATCGGGATCGACGCTGCCGCGGCGCGGTTTACCGGCGTGCCGATGCTGCTCGCGGCCGGACAGGCGATCGGGCTCGACGGCAACCGCGACGGCGGCTTCTCCCGCAGCCTCGGCTTCGACGGTCGCGATCTGGTCTATGGCACGGGAGCCGGACCGGTCCTGCGCGTGAGCGACACCGGGCAGATCGAGGCCGCCTCTTTCCGCGAGACGCTGCCGCGGCCGCCCGAGAGCAGCCGCGCACCCTGCATCCCGGGGGACCACGCCTGGGACGAGGCCTACGAGTACCGCTG
>BACX01000594.1 GCA_000333335.1 Sphingomonas-like bacterium B12
GAGCTCGGTCCCGGGGATCCTCTAGAGTCCGGATTGGCGTTGGACGTGCCGGTTCTGATTTCCAGCCACGGCACCGGAACCCGGCTCAACGACGCTGCCGAGGCGCAGGCGATGAACGCGGTTTACGGGGCGGCGCTGGCGCGGAGCCTCGTCATCGCCACCAAGTCCGCCCATGGTCACCTGATCGGGGGATCGGGCGCGCTCGAGTTGCTGCTCGGCCTCAAGGCGCTGCAAGCCGGGCTGGCGCCGCCCGTTTGCCATCATCTGGGGCGCGATCCGGATTGCGACGTGCCACTGGCGCTTGCCCCGACGCCGATCGATCATGCCCATCTCGTTTCCAACAGCTTCGCGTTCGGCGGGCTCAACGCCGTGCTGATCGGCCGCCGGGTATGAGCGCGACCGCCCATGTCAACCGGATCGGCACCGCCGTGCCGCCGCACGAGGTCCACGAGGCTTTCGTCGCCTTCGTCGCGGGCACCATCGCCGACGAGCGCCGTCGTCAGCTGTTCCTGCGGATGGTCGCGCGGGCCGGCATCGAGCGGCGCTTCTCGTTCCTCGAGCCGGTGATCCTGCCCGATGGCCGGGTGACCGACACAGAAGGCTTCTACGGGCTGGGCGAATGGCCCGGCACCGCCGATCGCATGGCGCGCTACGCGCGGTGGGCGCCGAGACTGGCCGGGGAGGCGATCGCCGGGCTGGGGCTGGACAGTGCGGATCGCGCCGCCATCACCCACCTGATCGTGGCATCGTGCACAGGCTTCATGGCACCCGGACTCGATCAGCTTATCGTGTCCGAAAACGGATTGGATGCCGGCGTCGAGCGCACCGTCGTCGGATTCATGGGATGCTATGCGGCGGTGAATGCGCTGCGCCTCGCGCATCACATCGTGCGATCGTCTCCAGAAGCGCGGGTGCTGGTGGTCAATGTCGAGCTGTGTTCGCTTCATTTCCAGCGGACCGACGATCTGGAGCGCATGCTCTCCATGCTGCTGTTCGGAGACGGTGCGGCCGCCGCTTTGGTGACGGCCGATCCTCACGGCATCGCTCTCGACGATTTCCGCGCCACGACGATCACCGATACCGCCGGTGCGATCACCTGGAAGATTGGCGGGCAGGGCTTCGACATGCACCTCGGCGGCGAGGTGCCGGGCGCGATCGGTCGTGCGCTTGCAACGGAGATCGCCGGCGGAGCGGCCGATGGATTGCTGCGCGGCGGATCGCCCGGCGACTATGCGCTGTGGGCGGTCCATGCCGGCGGTCGTACGATCCTCGATGCGGTCGAGCAGGGTTTCGGGCTGGCGCCCCATGCGCTCGCCTGGTCGCGGGACGTGCTGCGCGATTGCGGCAACATGTCCTCCGCCACCTTGATGTTCGTGCTCGCCGCCATGCTGCGCGAGGCCGACGATACGGAACGCTCCGGCTTCGCCATCGCCTTCGGGCCGGGGCTTGCGGCCGAAAGTTTCCGTTTCACGAGACGGGCACGGCGATGATCGCGCTCTCTGCCCGATCCTCGCAGCCCGAACTGATGGACGGCGAGGACCTTTCGGCGGAGGAGTTCGCCGCAGTGGTGGCGGATCTCGCGCGGGTAAACGGCGTGACGCGCGCCCGGCCGCCGACGCTGTCCTTCATCCGTCGCGCCCTGCGCGGCGTGCCGAAGACCACGCCTATCACGATCCTCGATGTGGGCTTCGGCGACGGCGACATGCTGCGCGCGCTGGCCCGGATGCTCCGCGACCGAACCGCGGTTCGCCTGATCGGCTACGACATCAACCCGCGCAGTGCTCCCGCAGCGCAGGCGCGCACGCCGGCCGGGCTGCCGATCGATTATGTCACGGGCGATGCCTTCGCGATCGATCCTGCCCAGCATATCGATTTCATCATCAGTTCGCTGGTGACCCATCACATGGACGATGCGGAGATCGTCCGTTTCCTCGCATGGATGGAGGCGCGGGCCGTCCGCGGCTGGTTCGTCAACGACCTGCATCGCAACATCGTCGCCTATCATGGCTTTCGGTTGCTGGCTGCCGTTGCGCGCTGGCATCCGATCGTGCGGCACGACGGTGCCGTCTCCGTCAGCCGCAGCTTTACAGGGACCGAATGGCGCGCTTTGATCGCCAGGGCCGCGCTCGATCCGGCGGTGGTTCGCCTTCGCTGGCATGTGCCATTCCGCTGGTGCCTGGCACGTATGCGATGAATGAAGTCGTCATCGTCGGAGGCGGATTGGCTGGAGGGGCCGCGGCGATCCAACTGGCCCGTGCCGGGCGATCTGTCCAGTTGCTGGAGCGCGAGCGGGAGCCGATCGACAAGATATGCGGGGAGTTCCTCTCGATCGAGGCGCAGCGCGCGTTGGACAGGCTTGGCGTCGATCTCGACCGGCTCGGTGCCTCGCATATTTCCACCTTGCGTCTCGCTTGGAGCAGGCGCCGGATCGAAGCACCTTTGCCCTTCACCGCGCGAGGTCTCAGCCGCAAGCGGCTCGATGCGGCCTTGCTCGATCTCGCCGAGCGCACGGGAGCGAAGATCGATCGCGGGGTCACTGTCCGCGCAGCGGAGGCGAGACGGCTCGTCACGACGCTGGGAGACCTGGCTCCGATGGTCACGCTCGCCGCCAGCGGCAAGCATGATGTGCGCGGCATCTCGCGCGACGTGGCGGGCTGCGACACCGACTATGTCGGCTTCAAGATCCATCTGCGCCTGCCGGTCCGTGCCAGGGCGGATCTCGACGGCAAGGTGGACGTCATCCTGTTCGAGGATGGGTATGCCGGGCTGCAGCTGATCGAGGATGGCATCGCCAATTTGTGCCTGTTGATCACCAAGCGCCGGCTGTCCGCCATCGGCGGCACATGGCGGGCGGTATTCGAGATGCTGCTGCGCGAGCCGTATGCCGCCATGCTCGAGGACGCCGAGGAGATATTCGCCAGGCCGCTCACCATCGCGGGCGTTCCATATGGCTACCTCCACCGCGACAACGTAGATGATCGCATCTTTCGGCTCGGCGATCAGGCTGCGGTCATTCCCTCATTTTGCGGAGAAGGCATGGCGATCGCGCTGCACAGCGCCGCTCTGGCCGCTTTGGTCGTCGTCGAGGGCGGCGACGCAGCGGCCCACCATGCCACGCTTCGCCGCGATCTCCGGCGGAGCATGGCGGTCGCCACTACGCTCCAGCGGTGCGGCCGGACCGCCTTGCCACGCCATCTGCTGCTAGGCCTGCTCCGTATCCATCCCGGCCTCATCAGCCAGCTGGTTCGCGGAACACGCGTGGCGGCACGCTAATCTCAGAGTTTCGCCCGTACACGTTACTCGGCTAAAAGCAGCCGAGCCGAAAGGCGCCCATCGACGGACTTTAGCGCTGTTTCCAACAGCCGACCGTCCGCTCCAGCGACATTGTTGCGCGGCCTGAGTCCGGCGACGAGATCCCTCTACCTCGGACCAAATCGTCCAGCATCCAAGCGTTCGCGTGACCTTGGCCAAGTGCGGCGGAGCATCGGGATTGAAGTCGCGCCTGAGCGAGAGCGCATTGGCAAAACGGCAGAAACTGTGGATCATCAAGAGGGGTTCGGGAGCAGGGTGGGTGGCAATTGCCGGCAACGCCGAATGCTCCCGCCACGGTGGATCGATGCGGCCGAGCCTTGAGCACGGGCTGCGGCACCAATGCGATAACGGCGTGGGTGAGGGTACCGATCGAATGATCGAGGGCGTGGAGCAGTAAACCGTGCAGATCGACGAAGTCACCGGGCACGTGGAAGGCAGACGATCTGCCGGTTGCCGTCCGGATCGTCGATGTAGCGGATGTGAATCCCTCGACGCGCATCGTGCTCTGGCGCAGCGCTTCGCCCCGATCGAGCAAGGTGGTGCGAGGAGACCGCCGCAGGCGCTCAGACACCGCGCGTTCGAGCATCGCTCGCTCGGCGTCGCGATCGTGCGGTCCCGCGGTTCCGCAGAAAGCGCTCCATGCTCTTCATCGCCGGGCGGTTACACACGGAGGTGCCTTTCCAGCCCACCCGGCACCTTGTTGGCGAGGCCCGGTACCTCGTTCAGTTCGCGGAGCGAGGTGAAGCGGCCGCGCTCCTCGCGCGTGCGCACGATCTCGTGGCCATGCCCCTCCAGGCCAGGAACCATATCCAGCTGATCCTGGTCAGCCGCGTTCAGATCGATCGGTTCCGCCATGGCGGCCGATCAAGCCAGCATCCTGATAGCCGGCTCGCGATCGTAGAAGCGCCGCGCGGCCGCCTTCAGGAATTCGTTGCCGAGGCCGGTCACGCCGTCATCCGGCTCGATCCCGGACTTGTCGAGCAGCGGCCTGGCCGCATCGCCGGCGCCGATCGCCTTGAGATGGCCGAAGGCGTCCATCACGAACTGAATGGCCGCGCCCTCCTTCGACAGCGCCGCGGCGGCGCCGTCCGAGAGGATGACCGCCACCGCGTCGAAGATCTGCGACGGCGAGCCGAGCAACTGGCCGTCCGCTTTCAAGACCTTTCCGTCGGACAGCTTGGCACCACCGATCTTGGGCGCGACGATCACCGCCTTGCCACCGGCCTTCTCGATCGCCGACCTGAGCTTGCTGATCTCGTCGGCATCCGAGCCGTCGGCGATGAGGATTCCGACCTGACGGCCTTCGAGCGTGGCCTTCATGTTCTTCTGGATCGAGAGCGCGTCGGACGGCGCGATGTCGACCGGCTCGCGCGCGGCCTTCGCCTTCTTCGGAAGGTCGATGCCGAGGCCGTCCGCGACGCGCAGGGCAAGCTCCTCGTCCACGTTGCGCAGGTTCGCGACCAGCCTCGCCGGCACCTGTTCCAACCCGACCTTCGAGAGCTCGAACACGAAGGAGGAAGCGATGTGCGCCCGCTCGCTGTCGGTCTGCGAGATCCAGAACAGGCGGGCATGGCTGTAATGATCGGCGAAGAACTCGGCGCGGATGCGCAGCTTCTCGCCCGCCTCGCCGTGATCGCCTCGGCCCGGCGCGGTCGTGAAGCCCGTCATCGGGCATTCGCGCGGGCCGCCGTCCTCGCCATGCGCGGCCAGGCTGTTGGGTTCGTAATTCGCGCGACCCTTGGGCACGTTCATCTGCATCTGCCCGTCGCGCTGGAAGTTCATCACCGGGCATTTGGGCGCGTTGATCGGGATCTGGTGAAAGTTGGCGGTGCCGAGCCGCGATTTCTGCGTGTCGAGATAGCTGAACAGCCGGCCCTGCAGCAGCGGATCGTTGGTGAAGTCGATGCCCGGCACGACGTTGGCCGGACAATAGGCGACCTGCTCGGTCTCGGCGAAGAAATTGTCCGGATTCCGGTCGAGCGTCATGCGGCCTATGATGCGGACCGGGATCATCTCCTCGGGAATGATCTTGGTGGCGTCCAGCACGTCCCAGTCGAGCTTGTCGGCGAAGGCCTGGTCGAACGTCTGGATGCCGAGCTCCCATTCCGGAAAAGCGCCGGTGTCGATCGCTTCGTAAAGGTCGCGGCGGTGATAGTCGTTGTCGGCCGCCTGCAGCTTCAGCGCCTCGTCCCATACGGTCGATTGCAGGCCAAGCTTCGGCTTCCAGTGGAACTTGACGAACGTGCTCTTGCCCTCGTCATTGACCATGCGGAAGGTGTGGATGCCGAAACCCTCGATGGTGCGCAGCGAGCGCGGAATGGCGCGGTCCGACATCGCCCACATCAGCATGTGGGTGGTCTCGGGCATCAGGCTCGCCCAGTCCCAGAAGGTATCGTGCGCGCTGCCCGCCTGCGGATAGGCGCGATCGGCCTCCATCTTCACTGAATGGACGAGGTCGGGGAACTTCACGGCATCCTGGATGAAGAAGACCGGGATGTTGTTGCCGACCAGATCCCAATTGCCCTCGGTCGTGTAGAACTTCACCGCGAATCCGCGCACGTCGCGGGGCGTGTCGACCGATCCAGCACCACCGGCCACCGTAGAGAACCGCGTGAAGACTGGCGTCTTCGTGCCCTTCCTGAACAGCGCCGCCTTGCAGATGTCCGAGATGTCGTCGGTCGCCTCGAACGTGCCGTGCGCCGCCGATCCGCGCGCGTGGACGATCCGCTCGGGGATGCGCTCGTGGTCGAAGTGGAAGATCTTCTCGCGCAGCACGAAATCCTCGAGCAGCACCGGGCCGCGCTCGCCGGACTTGAGGCTGTTCTGGTTGTCGGAGACGCGGATGCCCTGATTGGTCGTCAGATGGGCATCGGCGTCCTTGTGAGAGCCTTTGCCCGACACCTGTTGATGGGTCTCGCCGCCGTTGCCGATCGTTGTATCAAAGCGGGTGTCGACCATCATGTCCTCCGGGCTGTGCTTGCCGGCAAGACGCATGAGATAGGTCGAAGATGCGCGGAAAAATCGAGATCCTGATGCAGGTTAGCGGCCGCCTGTGGCCCGTGCCGCGATCGCGCCGACTGGAGTAGTAGCGGGGCGCGTCATGCCAGCCTCGCGAGCGTTGATCGGTCCGGCTGGGA
>BACX01000593.1 GCA_000333335.1 Sphingomonas-like bacterium B12
CCTGCGCCACGGCCGCATAGGCCCCCGGCAGCCCGTCCGACGAGACGACCGGCACGCCGAGGCCCGCCCGCGCGGCGAGCAGGGCATTGAG
>BACX01000592.1 GCA_000333335.1 Sphingomonas-like bacterium B12
ATTCGAGCTCGGTCCCGGGGATCCTCTAGAGTCCCCGCCGCGACGTAGGGCCCGGAAACCGCTATCGGCCGCTGGCGACCTGTCAGAATGCGAAATCGGCTGTGACGCCTCGACACGAGGTGGTCGCAGCGCTCGCGGACCCTGCGCGAATATCGGCGATCCGGGCGCACCTGCGGCGTCGACATCACAACGGCCAAGCCCGGGATTGGTTCCCGAACCGGCCGCCTCCTCAATCCCATGGCCAGGGCAATCCCGCCCTACGCCGCCAACGCCGTCACCGCTATGCCCATCTCGATCCCGTTCCAACGCAGCAAGACCAACAATCCGTCGATCCTTCTCGACCCCGACCTCCTCGACGCCATCGACGCCGTGCG
>BACX01000591.1 GCA_000333335.1 Sphingomonas-like bacterium B12
ATTCGAGCTCGGACCCGGGGATCCTCTAGAGTCATCGTGTGCGGGTTGATCCGCTTGGCGAAGGCGATCGTCTCCTGGATCGTCTCCTTGGTCTCGCCCGGCAGGCCGAGGATGAAGGTGCCGTGGATGGCGATGCCCAGGTCGTGGCAATCCTTGGTGAACTTCTCGGCGACCTCGACCCGCATGCCCTTCTTGATGTTGTGCAGGATGGTCTGGTTGCCGGACTCGTAGCCGACCAGCAGCAGGCGCAGGCCGTTCTCCTTGAGCACCTTCAGGGTCTCGCGCGGCACGTTCGCCTTGGCGTTGCACGACCACGTGACGCCAAGCTTGCCGAGCTCGCGGGCGATCTCCTCGGCGCGCGGGAGGTTGTCGGTGAAGGTGTCGTCCGTCGCCGATCCAGATGCCGAGGCCGGACCGGGACACGGTCGAGCCCGCGACCGTCACGTGGCTCGACCCCCGGCGGATGATGAAGCCGGAATTCACCGCGCCCTGCACGGTCAGGCCGGTGACCGTCACGTAGGCGGCGTTCTCGAACACCACCGAGTTGGACAGGCGCGGTTGCGTGCCGGTTTCGGCCGCCACCGTGACCGGCGCGGCCTCGGTCCCGCGGGATCCGATGAAGACGACG
>BACX01000590.1 GCA_000333335.1 Sphingomonas-like bacterium B12
CGACGAGCAGATCAAGGTGAACGACGGCAAGCTGGACCCCGCCATCGCGTTTGCCACGCAGCAGGATGAGATAGCGGAGGCGCTCCGCGGACTGCATGCTCTGGGGGCTGGCGGCGCGCCGGGCTGACTATCAGTCTGCAATCGGGCGGAATGCTTGTCCTCAAGCCGCAAGCTACCCGACCGCGAAGTCTCAGCCGAAGGCATTCCGAAGCTTCCTATGATGCTGCGACCGACACGAAGCGGACTGGCGGGAATCGGGAGATACGCTTGAGTTCGGGAACGGCCGACAAGGGCGCTCAGACGACTGTCTCTTCCGCCCTTAGCGCAAAGCGCCAACATGCAACGGCCTAACGGCTGCCGGCGAAGGCCACTCTCACGCCAATAAGCGCTTGCACCTGACGTTACGTCAGGTGGTACGACTCGCCTTATGATCGAACCATTGGAGATCGGTGAGGTGGCCGAACGCACCGGCCTGAGCCATCGCGCGCTGCGTTTCTACGAGGCGCGCGGGCTGGTGAAGCCACTGCGGATGGCCGGCGGGCGCCGCGCCTACGGCCCAGGCGAACTCGCCCGGCTGAACGCGGTGGTGGCTTTGAAGCGCGCGGGCTTTAGCCTTGCCGAGATCGCCCGCACGCTGGCCGGGCGCCACGCCGATCTCTCCGGCTTGGTCGCGGCGCAGATCGCAGACCTCGATCGCAAGCTCGACGAGCTCACCGCCTCGCGCGGCCTGCTCGTCACCGTCCAGTCCCGCATCGATCGTGGCGAGCCGATCGACGTCGCGACACTGTGCTCGCTCATCCGTGCAGGAGAACGACAGGTGGAGCCCGAAAACTGGAAGGCGGTGACCGACCGCTACTTCACCCCGCAGGAGAAAGCGGAGTGGCAGGAGAAGATGGCGCAGGTGCCCGACGGCTTCGATCAGGAGGCCTATGGCGCGAAGTGGAAGGAACTCTCCGCCCGCATCGAGGCGGCGATGCCGCTCGACCCCGCGAGCGCGCCCGCACAGGCCTTCGTCGACGAATGGTTCGCACTGCTCAAGCCGTTCAGTCAGATCGCCACGCCGGCGATGTGGAGCGGCACGGTGCGCATGTACGAGAATATGGATCAGTGGCCGGCCAAGGCCGATCCGGGCTTCTCGGCCGATGTCTGGCGCTTCATCCAGTCCGCCGCGCAGGCGCGCCGCGCGGCCGGCGGCACGATCTACGGGCCAGAATGGATGAAGGGAGCGCCTTTGGCATGACGGCGGTGCTTCGCGACCCGCGCATGTCGTGGCTGGCGATCGCCGGCCTCGTCCTCGCCTGGGGACTGCCGCAGAGCGGGATAGGCGACCGGCTGTTCGCTGGCGACGCGCTCGGCCTGCGGCTGGCGCGCGAGGCGGTGTGGTGGGCGTTTGCCGCGATCATCCTGTTCTGGGTGGTCCGCGTTGAGCGCCTGCCGCTCTCCTCGATCGGGCTCAAGCGCCCGACCTTCGGCACGATCGGCTGGGGGCTCGGCTTCTTCTTGCTGATGATGGCGAGCGTGATGCTGAGCTTCGCGGTGATCATCCCGGCGCTCGGTATGCATCAGGACATGGCGACGACACGCTCGTTCATCGCGGTGCCGCTCTGGCTGCAATGCGCGACTATGATCCGCGCCGGGTTATGCGAGGAGATCCTCTATCGCGGCTATCCAATCGAGCGGATCGGCGGGCTAACTGGGCGGCGCTGGATCGCCGCGCTGGTGGCGCTCGCCGCCTTCGTCGCCGCGCATATCGGCTGGGGCCTTTCGCAATTCGTGGTGGTGGCGTTCGGCGGGGTGCTGCTCACCATCCTCTATCTCTGGAAGCGCGATCTGCCCGCCTGCATGATCGCCCACGCGCTGACCGACCTCGTCGGCTTCGCTCTTGCGCGAGCGCATGGTTGAGAGATCGGTTTCAAAATCGACGAGCCAGTTCGACCGATAACGACATCTCCAGCCTCTTGGCTTTCGACCGCTTCAAGACCGGACCGTCGGCAGTTGGCAAACGTTCTATTTGTGTGGAACGTCCGGCATTGGCGCCCTCCCGATGGGCAGCTCTGCCCTCGATGGCACGTCGGGAGTCGACCAGTTCAAGTCATTCCGAGTTCGGCGTTTGGACGTCCGCTCACCGTCGGGGCCGGTCATTCGCATGCAGCTGGAGCGGGCTGTCATCCGATGACTTTGAAGCTATCCCAATTGCGGCCTTCGTTCGCGGCAAAGTGATAATAGCGTCGCGATCAATTGCGCCTTTCCTGCCTGTCTTGATGTCGGTCCCTTGGCACCCGAGTTGAGGGCAATGACCCAATCAAAGCCCCAGCAACCGCCTCGCGATCACCATTTCATCGCGCAATTCCTGCTAGGGGCATGGCGGCGCGCCGACCGAAAGGTCCCATGCTACCGGCGCTGCGCGGACGGGAGATTGCGCGAGAAGGATCTCAGCCCCAAGAGCTTCGGCTTCGAAGAGTGGTTATACGAGACCACCGGGCTTCCCCCCCAACATGACCAGCAGATGGAACAGAAGTTCTTCGAGCCGCTTGATACGCGGGCATCCAGGGCGCATCGGCTGCTGGTGGGCGGCCGCACTCGCGATCTGACCGACGAGATGACCCAGGACTGGATCATCATGTCGATCTGGTTCCGATCACCGTTGGACGTCAGAGGATTGAGAGAGATCGTGAAGGCGTTCGCCGATCCGGAGCTGCGGCGGCGCCATTTCGGCATGGAGGAGACGGACGAACTTCCCGACGTCGCCTATCATCAGCTCCAGATGGAGGCGACCCGCCGCGGCATCGACGACGCGGAGCGGGGCCAAGCCGTGCTCGGCATGCGCTTGTGCACGCTCGGGCTCGATGAGGCCTACCCTCTGATGGTGTCCGACTGGCCGATGGAGACGGCCAAGGATCTGCCGTTTCTGGGAGATCCGGGTTCATACATCCTGATGCCGGTGTCACCGCACCGACTGTTCGTCGCGGCACCCTCCGACGCATTCGTGCACGTGCTTCTGGAAATTCCTCAAGCGGAGCTGGTCGCCCGGCTCAACATGGCGATCGTCGCGCAGGCGCGCCACTTCGTGGGCTATTCGCGCGACGAGGACCTGTCCTTCATCAAGGCGCATTTCGCGAGCCGGCCGGGGATGTCGATGGCACAGAATTTGGCGGACGCGCTCGGCATCAAGCTACCGGATGAAGCGAGGCGATCGCGAGCGATCGCGCGACCAAGGCGGGTCCGTTGCAGACGATCGGTGATCGATATTCACAAATCGCCGATCCTGTTATAGATTTTCGCACTCCGTGAACGCGATTCGCACGCGGCCATGGCGGAAGTGAAAGAAATTCGCAGGACGCGGCATGGGTGAATGGCCTTCGCGAGCGGTGACCGATTTTCGCGGCCGGCGCCTGCCCGAGCCGGCGACACCAATCGGCTATGCGGCGCTCATACAAGCCTATGAGCTGTCGCTCCCATTGCCGCCACGCCTCGCGGCCGTGGCCGAACGCCATCATCCGGTGGATACGGTCGACTGGAAAATGCTGACGCCGCGCCATGCGGTGGATGCGACGCTCGCGGCGCAACTCACCTTTGCGATCAAGTGGGAAGGCGTCGACCTTGCCGTGCTGGCGCAGCTGTTCGCCGTGATCGAAGCTGAGGCGATCGTGGCACTCGTCCAGGCGACGCCAACCGGCGCATTCGCGAGGAGGATCTGGTTCCTCTACGAATGGCTCACGGATCGGACGCTCGACCTGCCGGATGCGGGCAAGGTGCGCATGGTCGGCGTGGTCGATCCTGAGCAGCAGTTCGCGCTCGTGCGGGGCGAGGGGTTCCTTCGGCATCGGGTGATCAACAATCTGCCAGGTACACGCGAATTCTGCCCGATGATCCGGCGTTCGCCGGCATTGGTCGCGGCTGCCGCAAAAGGGCTCGATGCTCGCGCGCGGGAGCGGATCGGCCGGGTCCGGCCCGATCTGATCGCGCGGGCCGCAGCCTTCCTGCTGCTCAACGATTCCAAATCCTCCTTCGCGATCGAGGGCGAGCGACCGTCAGGGACACGCACGGCGCGGTGGGGACAAGCGATCGCGGAGGCGGGCAATAGCGGGCTCAGCCTCGCCGAGTTCGACCGGCTGCAGCGGATCGTCATCGGCGATGCGCGCTTCGTGAAGCTGGGGCTGCGCGACGAGGGCGGGTTCATCGGCGTGCACGACCGCGAGAGCGGCGATCCGATCCCCGACCATATCAGCGCGCGCGCACAGGATCTCGAAAGCCTGCTGAACGGGATCATCGCGTACAGCGCGCGCGCGCGCTGGGGGCACTATGATCCGGTCGCGGCGGCGGCGGCGCTCGCCTTCGGCTTTGTCTATGTCCATCCCTACGTGGACGGGAATGGCCGGCTGCACCGTTGGCTGATCCATCACGCGCTGGCGATGGCACAATACAATCCGCCGGGGCTGGTCTTCCCCATCAGTGCGGCGATCCTGCGCGAGCTCGATGCCTATCGGCAGGTGCTCGAGGGCTATTCAAGGCCTCTGCTCAGCGTGATCGAATGGCGGCGCACCAGGGACGGCAACGTCGAGGTGACGAACGATACCGGTGTTTATTACCGTTTCTTCGATGCGACCGCACATGCCGAATTCCTCTATGCCTGTGTCGAGCAGACAATCGAGCAGGATCTGCCGCGCGAGGTCGCGTTTCTCGAAGCCTTTGATCGCTTCGCGAAAGGCGTCCAGGAAATGGTCGACATGCCGGCCAACCGGATCGAACTCCTGCAGAAATTCCTCGGCCAGAATGGCGGACACCTCTCGGAGCGCGCGCGGACCCGCGAGTTCGAGGCGCTGACCGAGGACGAGGTGGTCGAGGTCGAAGCGCTGTACCGCGAGACATTCGGAGCGGCGGCATGACCGAGAGCCCGGCGAATCTGAGGCGCCTCGCGCTCGAGATCATCGCGACGCTGGTCAATATCAAGCGCCTTTCCGCCGACCAGTTGCTGCGGCGCGCGAACGTGGACGAAAATCTGATTCGGCGCTTCCTGACCGATCGCGATCCCGCGACCGGCGCGAAGGCGTCGAAGCGCGTCGCGGGTGCGATGGTGCTCGACGAGTTGGCGAAGGAGGGGCGCGATCTCGCGGTCATTGGCAAGCTGATCGAGATCGCGGCGGGCTGGGATGCCTTTCATCTCGCCGGCGACGAATATATGGCCCGCGCGACCGTGCAGAAGGCGCTCGAAGTGAGCCGGTCGGTCGCCGAGCAGGAGGACCGCGCGCGGGTCGCGGCCGAGGCGCGACAACGTGAAGCGGCCGCCACCCAGGCGCAGGAACAGGAGGCCCAGCTCAAGCAGCAGAGCCTGTTGCTGCTAAGCCAGTTCGACGAGGCGACTAGGGATGGCGACCCGCATGGCCGCGGCTATCTGCTCCAGGATCTGCTCAACCGACTGTTCGATCTCCATCAATTCCCGGTGTCGCGTGCCTTCCAGCGCAACGATGGCGGCGAACAGATCGACGGCGCGTTCGAAATGGATGGCTGGCATTATCTCGTCAAGTGCCGTTGGCGAAAGAAGCAGGCCGACGGTCGCGATCTCGACGGACTGCTCGGCCAAGTCAAGCGTTCCGGTCGACAGACCATGGGTCTGTTCCTCTCGAGTCCCACGATCCGGCGTTCGCTTGCGCCGCCAGATGTCGACCAACATACGCCGATCGTCGGGAGATGCGGGAGCGTCGGCTTGTGCCAAAACCCGCCGTTCGGCGGACACCAACCTGCCGGGCTGCTACGCGTCCCATAATCGGTCGTTCGGCTAGCCGAGGTGATCCGCAAAGCCGCCGTTCGTTCAGCCAACACGGCTCGGATGATGGTTGACCGCCCGGATTCAAATCGTGGTGTGGAAGAAGGCCAAGGCTTACACGCTCGCTACGTCTCCCGCTCCAGCGCGCTGGCAATCGCTCTTGAAAAGTAAGCCGATCAACCGTATTAAAATGTCGGAAACGTCGTATTTTGGTAGCCGGCATGTCGACCCTGGCCGATCAGATTTTGGAGCGCTTTCGGGACAGCGAGACAATCGCTCGCACCGAGCTGTCGTTCAACGCCAATTATGATTCTATCGGGCGCGCCCTGCGAGATCTGGTTAAGGCGCGCAAGATCGTTCGCGTTGGCCGCGGGCGTTACAAGCTCGCGGGAAGCGGTGGTTCGACTTCGAGCGCGACGATCATGGACTCGATCGACCGGCAGGTGCGGCGCTCGAAGCGCAACGTCTTTCTGCGCGGCGATTTCGAGAAACTGGGCAGCTATGATGGCGTCGGTCGCGCGCTGCGCCAGATGATCCGCTCGGGCAAATTGGTGCAGATCGGGTATGGGCTTTACGCCAAGGCCGAACTCTCGCCATTTAGCGGGAAGCCAGCGCCGGTGGTCGGCATAAAGCGGCTCGCGACCGAAGCCTTGGGTCGCCTCGGCAAATCGGTCAAACCGTCGAGCTTCGAGCAGGCCTATAATAGCGCGCGATCGACGCAGGTGCCTACGGGCCGCACGATCGCAGTGAAGGATCGTGTCCGCCGTCGCATCGGCTACGATGGCAAATATGTCATTCTCGAACGCGCCTGACGCCGAGACGCTCGGCAAAGTTGCGGGTGCGCTGGCGGTCGACGAAGCCTTCGTTGAGAAGGATTGGTATGTCGTTCAGGCGATCCGCGCGCTCGTCGCGCTCAGGATCGACGGCATCACGCCGATCTTCTCTGGCGGGACCGCCTTGCTCAAAGGGCACGAACTGATCCGACGCTTTTCCGAGAATATCGACTTCAAGCTGGCGCTCTCGGACGGGGTCGAAGATCTCACTGGCAACGCTCGCAAGACCAGGCTGAGCGGATATAAGAATGCGGTCGTCGAATGCTGGGAAGCCGCAGGGTTCACGGTCCCCAATGTCATCGCGCGCGACGGGAATGGTTTCATCCAGATCGAAATGACCTACCCGACGACGGTCGACGCGCATGGGTCGCTTCGGCCCCACATCCTTGCCGAGCTGTCTGCCAAGCCGCCGCGACTGCAATCCATTGCTCGTCCGCTCGCCTCCTTCGTCAGCCAATATCGGCAGGAGCCGGCCGAAGTTCCGGAGATCGGTTGTGTCGATCCGGTCGAAACGGCCGCCGACAAGCTGAGCGCCTTTAGCTGGCGCGCCATTGTCCGCGACCGCGGCTCTGAGCGCGACGATCCGGCGATCGTTCGCCATCTCCACGATCTGGCCGCGTTGGAGGAAATCGTGATTGGGAGCGCAGACTTCCCCGACCTTCTAGCGGATACTCTCGCGGCCGATGCCCATCGTGGCGGCGATGCAACGGAAAGCCTCACGCCTCGCAAGCGCCTTTGTATTACACGTCAGCCAATGTGAGCGTCGATACGCCGGAGGGACCATTGCCAAACCCGGCGAGCTCGTGAATAAGAAAACCTTTACTGCGAATTGAATAGTAAAAAACGTCAGACCGGTTCAGACCTAAATCAAATTCAAGCCGAAATATACCGGCTTCTTCGAACAAATTCGGCGATACAACCTAAGTATAACGCATTATAATATCTCAATTAGGCGCAACTATTGTACGTTTCAATACTCCCTCCTCTAGCCAACTCAATGCCTCATTGATGCGATATAGAGGAATAATTTGGCCAACCTGTCGAGCCAATGGAAGGCGTCCCGATTTATACAACGATAGAACCCGCTGGATATCGCGCTCCGGAACGCCCCCGCCATAAATCGAACCAATGATCCGCTTTTTCGATCCTGGAAACCCGATTGCCGGAATCGCCAGCGCCGAACCGGCGGGCGCAATGCCGACAATGACTACCGTGCCTCCCGGCCGTGTCATTTCATAGGACATCGTCATTGCTGTTGGACGACCCGTGCACTCGATCGCATGATCAACCCCGCGGCCTTGAGTAAGTGCCTTAACCTTTTCGGCCGCGTCGCCCGTGGCCACATCAATAAAGTGCGTTGCGCCGCTCTCTAACGCGATCGAGGATTTTGCCGCGTTCGCATCCAAGCCGATAATCTTCTCGGCACCAGCCAGCCGCGCCGCCCCCAGCGCGTTGACACCGACGCCTCCGACACCGATGACGGCCACCGACGCCCCGGGGCGGACAGCGGCATCGTTCACGATGGCCCCAAATCCAGTCGTCACGGCGCAGCCGACCAGAGCCGCTATGTCATAGGGTATTTCTTCGTCGATGCGGATGCAGCCCGTCTCGGGCACGACCACGCACTCCGCAAATGAGGAAACACAGGAATAATGATTGATCGGATGATCCGCTGGACCCAGACGACTTGTACGATCCCACAATCCTCCGGTAGCGGCCGCGCCTGCGTAGACATCGCACAGGGTGGGGTGGCTTTCCTGACAGTAGAAACAATGCCCACAGTTCGGAGCCCAGCTCAGCACGACGCGGTCACCGACGCGGACTTTCGACACGCCTGAACCGATTTTCTCTACGAGACCGGCGGCTTCATGACCTGGGATGAGGGGCAGAGCCGAGTTTGTTTTGCCGCGGATCGTCGAAAGATCGCTACTGCACACCCCTGTAGCCATGACCCGTACGAGGACCTCCCTGTCCTTCGGAACGCGGACATCAACGTCTTCAATTTTAAGTCCGTCTTCGAACCTGCGCAGAACTGCAGCTTTCATCTTCAGCCCTCCAAGACGGTCACGAACCGCGTGAACATCATCTCGCGCATCGCCTCAAGTCCGCCTTCGTTGCCGTAACCGGAATCAAGGATGCCGCCGAAAGGCACCTCGGGATAACCAAGACCGTTGTGATTGATGGACAGCATGCCCGACCGAACGCCCCGAGTCAGTGCGGCGATCGTTCTAGCGCTCGTGCTCCAGGCATAGGCAGCAAGAGCGTACGGGAGCCTGTTGGCTTCCGAGACCGCCTCGTCGAGTTCAGCAAAGCTGTTTACCACCGCGATGGGCCCAAACGGCTCCTCATTCATGATCCGCGCGGTCGGTGGGACATTAACCAGCACGGTCGGCTCGAAAAAAAAGCCATCGCCTGCGATGGCGTGTCCGCCGCACGCTATAGTGCCACCTTGCGCGACCGCGTCCTGAACAAGAGCATCGAGAGCTGTTACACGCCGCCGATTGGCAAGTGGCCCCATTGTGGTTTCGGGATCTGCGCCGTCGCCCACCCGGGACGCTCTAAGGAGTTCGCAGAAGCGGTCCAAGAAACGATTGTGCACCTGCCGTTCCACTATGAAACGGGTCGGAGAAATGCATGCCTGCCCGGCGTTGTGCATCTTGTCGGCGGCAAGGGCCGAGGCAGCACTATCGAGATCCGAATCCGCAAAAACGAGCGCCGGGGCGTGACCTCCAAGCTCCATGACGCAGCGCTTCAACCGGCTACCCGCCCGGCTGGCCAATTGCCGGCCGACGTGCGTCGAGCCCGTGAAGCTGATGCAGGCAACCTGCGGATCATCAATGAGGCGGTTGGCGATCTCCTCGGGGTCTCCGAAAACCAGTTGGAGGGCCTCTGGCGGCACGCCGCCGTCGACAAACGCCTGTGTCATCGCAGCCGCCGCTGCGGGCGTTTCCTCGGCGACCTTTATAATGATCGAACAACCGGCAGCCAGCGCGATCGCGATCTTGCGGACCGCTTGCCCTACCGGATAGTTCCACGGCGCCAGACCCGCAACGACCCCCAGGGGTGCGAGGGAGGCGAGAGCGGTTGTCCTAGGTGATCGGGGCGGAATGAGCCGTCCGTACAGGCGCGTCGCCTCCTCGGCGAACCACTCGGCAACATGGGCGGAGAAACGAATCTCGGCTCGGGCCTCTGACAAGGGCTTTCCCTGTTCGAGCGTGATCAAGCGCGCAATCTGTTCTTCCCGTTGGCGCAGCAATTCTGCGCCCCGCCTGATGGTTGAAGCCCGCTCGGTCGCCGGAACATCGCGCCATTGTGCGAAACCGGCCTCGGCAAAATTGATCGCATCTTCCAGGTCGCCGGCCGCGGCCATCGCGACCGTACCGATAACGCGCCCGGTCGCAGGGTTGCACACCGGCGCGGTTCGCCCTCCGATGCCTCTACGCCATTGCGCACCAATACGAAGCAGAGTGTCCGGATAGTCCTCCAAGACGTTTTCTCCAATGTCATGATCGTATGCCAGCGGTTGCAGCTGCGTATCAGCCGACCTCGCTTGATCCACGTCCGAAGGTCTCACGCTGGCAGAGCCAGATCACGGCTGCGATGGCGAACGCCAAGCTCGCGGAGGCCATGGCGACTCTAAGGCCGAAGACATTCGCGAGCTTCGCGGTGACTAGGGGCGCAAAGAAACTAATTATCCTGCCCCAGTTGAAGATCGACGCGGCGGTTGAGCGCAGGTGCGGTGGATAGAGTTCGGCCAGCCAAGGACCCCAGATGACGCTGGCGCAGAGCGAACCGCCATAGATGAGGCCGACGATGCGCAGCACCCACAGGTCTGTGGGAACGGCCAGATAGATCGCGATCATCGTCGCCGCGATAAGAAAGCCGAGCGCATTGAACCGGCGGCCGAATCGATCTGCGGCATAACCCCAAACAAATCCGCCGACGATGTTGCCGGCGAATTGCCAGGCAACCAGATTGCCCGCAACTGCCGTGCTGAGCCCTCGATCACCCGTTAGATAGGTCGTAAGCCAGCCGCTATAAGCCTCATAGCCGAAGAAGTTCAGTCCGGTCATAAGGGCCAGAAGAAGGGTCTGGCGCCGGACGCCGACGTGGAAGAGTTCACTGATCGGAAGTTTGCCGCTTTCTACGTGGAAGCGGTCGACCACCGAGCGGGCGGGTATGAGCAGGAGGACTACAAACGCCAAGAATAATGGCGGTACGCCGCCGATCCACAGCAGCACGCGCCAATCCTGGGATCCGATCATACTCATCGCAATACCCAGCGACATGATCGCGCCTGAGAAGCAGACGTTCAGCATCGCCGCCAGCCGACCGCGGACGGTCGCGGCAAACAGGTTGACGTAGATACCGACGCCGACCGGGAAGGAGGCGCCCATGAACAGGCCGAGCAGGAAGCGCTGCGCCATCAGCTCTGGATAGTTCTGGATCATGGCGCCCAGCAGCAACATCGCGCCATAGCCGAAGATCAGTAGAGATAGCATCAGCCGCCTGCCGAAGCGATCGGCGAGCTGCCCTATCACCACCGCGCCGGTCAGCGCGCCCGCCCCCTGCGCCGAATACATCGCCCCCGCCTGGATCAGCGAAAGATGCAAAGTCTCGCGGATATAGGGGCGCAGAACATCCACCGTGTTCCACGCCCAACCGTAGAGGAACTCGCTGACCAGCAGCACCACGAAGATGGCGAGGCGGCGGCCGAGCGTCAGGCCGTCCGACGGCGCCGCCGGGGACGCCACGTCCATCGTTACCGCGTCCGCCATGCCCGTCTCCCTATCCCGTCCGGACGACAGTCAATTGCATTCGGATGCAAATGTAAAGTGGATAGTTCGGTGATGCCCGCCGGCTTGGGGGTGGCGTCGGAGGGGGCGACGGTGATGCGCTCGCCTATCGAACTTCGCAGCCCTCCCCCTCCGTCACGTTGGCGCGTACCACCTCCCCCTGTCGGGGGAGGATCGACAGGTCACGCCGCCTGCATCGCGGCCAGTTTCAGCTGCACCAGCATCGACAATTCGTCATACACCACCCACTCATCGACGATCTTGCCGTCCTTCACATGGAAGTGGGTGACGCCCATCACGGTAAGCTTGTGCCCGGTCGGCGCGCCGAGCGTGCCGTAGCCCATATGATGCCCGTCGAGGATCCAGCGCAGTGCATATTTGGTGCCGCCCTCCTCGCTTTCCACCGAGCAGATATGTTGCGGCACGAAGGCGCAATCCGGGATCAGCGCGACCAGCTTCATCGTCTGGTGCAGCACCGACGCAACGCCGTACAGCTCGCGCATCAGCGGCCCGTGCCACTGGCAGTTCGGCGCGTAGATCTCGTGAATCTTGCCGAACATGCGCTTGTTGTAGATATGGTGAAGCCAGCGCAGCAGCTCGGCCTCACCTTCGGTGTGGGCGATCGAGACGTCCGCTTCCGTCTCGGGCGGATACTGGCCCAGCAGGCGGCGGTTCTCGGAGATTTCCAGCACCTGCTCGCCGGTCTCGAACTTCTTGCGGGCGATGCCTTCGGCGAAAACGTGCGGATCGAGGCCGACCTGGATCAGCGGCCCCATATTATCGCGCACGATCCATTCCTTGTAGATCCGGTTCTCCAGGATCATGCAGTCGGCGACCGTACGGGTGCAGTAGGTGCGCCCGGTCGGCTTGCCCCACGCGCCATATTCGGTGTGGCGACCAAGGCCGTGGGTCATGTGGCTGGTGTAGAAGCCGTCGACGTCGTTGCCGCGCCAGATCACCTGCTGCGCCATGCCGCGCCGGTCCGGGAATTCGACGAGGCGTTGGATGGTGTCGCGGATATGCGTCTCGCGATCGTACATCGTGCCGAGCGTGGTGTAGGCGACGCAATTGTGGGTGTAGTGGGTGTAGATCAGCCCGACGTCGCGCTCGTCCCAGATCTTGTGGGTGCAGCGGATGATGTAGTCGACGATGTCCGTGTAGCAATCGTCGAAGCCCGTCATGCTCTGCACGCGGGGGCGATCGGTGGGGACGAGCTGAGTGAAATCCCGCCGCTCGACCTGGAGGACCTGGGACGGATCGTCCTTGCTGGCCGCTTTGATGCTCTTGCTGTTCGACTCGGTCATGACATCTCCATGGGAAGCAGGATTGTACGATCGTGCGGCGGCGTCCACCCGTGCGAGCCAGCCGCGCACCGCTTCGGCACAGGCGTCCGGCGCCTCGAGCAGGGCGAAATGGCCGGCACCAGGAACGAGGACGAGTTCGGCGTCGGGCAGACCATCGGCAAGTTCGCGCTGGAGATCGGGCGGCGCGATCGCGTCTTCCGACCCCGCCAGCACCAGCGCCGGGATGGCGAGCGCGGCCAGGCGCGGGCGGCTGTCGACGCGCGACAAGGCCAGCTCGGTCTGACGAACGGCCGCCCCTTCGGGCGCGCGTTCGGCCATGCCGACGATCAGCGCGCGCAACACCTCGTCGTCGGTGCGCGAGGGCGCGACATAGGATCGCCACAGCATCTCGCCGACCAGCGCCGCGTGCGTGGTGTCGGCGACCATCGCCCGGCGGGCGGCGTGCATCTCCGTCGGGACGTCGCGCGCATTGGCATCGAGCAGGGCAAGGCCCAGCACACAATCCGGCGCGCGCGCCGCGATTTCCAGCGCCGCGATGCCGCCCAGCGAGAAACCGATGATCGCGAACCGCTCCGGCGCATCGCGCAGCAGGCGTTCGGCGAGCGCCGCCATATCGGTCTCGCCATGCATATCGCCATGGGCGACGACGGCGCCGGGCAATCTCTCCAGCAGCGGGGCGAACACCCTGGCGTCGCAGAGCGTGCCGGGCAGCAGCAGGAGCGGCACGGCCGCCGCCGCCCCTTTCACCCTGCCCGTCCTGTCCGCCATGGCGTTCGCGCTCCCCACGCATCATGCTTGCGCTTTTGATTTCGATGTCCTACCGATGTCTGAATTCGAATGCAACAGGGCCGGTAGGAGTTACGTGTGACCCAATGGACTCAGGATGCGATGGCCGCGCGCCTCGTGCGCTACGCGGATCTCGTGCCCTGCCGCACCGCCTTCATCGATACCCGCACGCCGGGATCGACCGAGAAGGAGAATTTCACGATCATCGGGGCGGGCGTCTCCGAAAGCACCGACCAGTTCGTCCACATCACCGAGAAGCATGGCTTCAACATCGGTGCCGCGCGCCAGCCGTTCGGCTGCGTCAATTCGCAGCATAGCCACGATACGGCGGAGGTGTTCGTCGTCCATTCGGGCTATTGGCGCCTGCCCTTCGGCCCTAACAAGGAAGACGGCCATATCGACATCGCGCCGGGCGACGTCTGCTCGGTGCCGATCCACATGTTCCGCGGATTCGAGAAACTGGACGAGGGTACCGGCTTCCTGTTCACCGTGCTGGGCGAGGATGATCCCGGAAAGGTGACCTGGGCGCCGGCGGTGTTCGAGGCGGCGGCCGATCATGGCCTCAAGCTCGCCAAGGGCGGCCGGCTGATCGACACCTCGTCGGGCAACTACGAGTTGAAGGATGTCGAGCTCGAAGAAGCGATAAATGACGAGGCACTGACCGAACTCAAGACCCCGCCCGCCGAGAAACTGCGACAATGCGTGGTCGCCGCCACCGACATGGCCGCCAACCCCGCCTCGCCACTCGCCGGCGAGGGCGTAGAGGAAGCGGGCGTGATCGTACCGCAGCCCACCGACGACGGCTTCGCCCCCGGCCCCATCCAGGGCTGGTGGCCGCACGGCTTCAACCTGCGCCGCCTGACGCTGCAGACCGGCGCCTACGTGTCCGAGCACGCGCGCAAGGAGGCCGAGGTGCTGTTCGTGCAGGAAGGCACGCTGGAGGTCCGCTGGGCGGACGGCGCGCTGACACTCGGCGCGGGCGACACACTGACCGTGCCGATCGGCCTCCCCCACAGCTTTCGCAACACCGCTTCGGTGCCCTGCGTGACGTTCGTGGTTCGGGGAACGGAGAATCCGGCGGCGCCGGTGTTGATGTCGCCGTCGGTGGGCTGAGACCGACCCTCTCCCCTCCGGGCGTCGACTTCGCCCGCACACAGTGCGGACTTCGTACTTTCCGGCCAGGCTGCGAGGATTCTCTTCGCGCGCCGGGTTGCGGCATCCTGCTCATGCAACGACCGGGGGGGGGCGCTTCGATGAAGAGAGCTTGGGAAGCAAGCGCGTCCGTTCTTCTGCTTGCGCCGCCGGCCGGCGCCCAGATGGAAGAGCATCATCACATGGCGCCCGAGCATCTCGGGACCGTCCATTTCGCGACGAGCTGCGCACCGGCCGTCCAGCCGGCGTTCGATCGCGCGACGGCCCTCCTCCATTCCTTCGCCTATGCCGACGCGGACAAGGGGTTCGCCGACGTGGCGGCGCGCGATCCTGCCTGCGCGCTGGCGCATTGGGGCCGGGCGATGACCCATTATCACCAGCTTTGGGACGTGCCGGCCGGCGCGGGCCTCGCCGCAGGCACCCGGAAGATCGAGCAGGCCGAAGCGATGCCCGCCGGCAAGCCGCGCCAGTGGGTGCTGATCGCCGCCTTGGGCGTCTATTATGGCCAGAGCGACCAGATCCCCGCTGGCCGACGCGCGATGTTCCATTCGGACGCCATGGCGGCGCTGGCTCATGATTATCCGCACGACGAGATCGTGACCTTCTACGCCCTCTCGCTGATCGCCACCGCACCGCCGACGGACCGCACCCACGCCCGACAGAAGCAGGCGGCCGACATCCTCGAGCCGATCTGAAAGCGCCAGCCCGATCACCCCGGCGTGCCGCATTACCTGATCCATGTCTATGACAGCGCCGTGCTCGCGCGGCGCGGCCTACCCGGCGCGCGCCTCTATGCGAAGATCGCGCCGTCGGCCCCGCATTCGCTGCACATGCCCTCGCACATCTTCACGCGGCTGGGCCTGTGGAACGATTTGATCGCGTAGAACATTGCCGCGCGCGACGCGACGCTGGCGCAGGGCGACACCGGCGAAGCGCTTCACGCCATGGATTATCTCATCTACACCTATCTTCAGGAAGGCAGAGCGGACGAGGCGGCGCGGGACGTTTCCGACCTCAAGGGCATGACAGGCATTTCGGGCGCCAGCTTCAAGATCGGCTATGCCGGCAACGCCATGCCGGTGCGGCTGGCGATCGAGACCCGCGACTGGGCGACTGCCGCCCAGCTCACGCCGACCCCGTCTCCGCGCCGCAGATCGCGGCGATCGTGTGGTGGGCGCGCGCGCTCGGCAAGCTGCGTGCCCTGACGCCCGCCTCTGCCGACGCCGATATCGGCCAGATCGAGGCATGCCGCGATGCGCTCCGCGCGGCGAACGGCTCCTATTGGGCGGCGCAGACCGACGCCCTGCTGAAATCCGCCCAGGCCTAGCGCTTCGCCGCAACGGGTGACGGCAGCGCCGCGGCCAACACCATGACGGCAGCGGCAGACGAGGAGGACGGGCTGGAGAAATTGCCGCTCACGCTTGGCCCGATCGTGCCTGCGCACGAGCAATTGGGTGAACTCCTCCTACGGCTCGGCAAGCCGCAGGAAGCCATAAAGGCCTTCGATTCCGCTCTCGTTCTGGCACCTGGCCGTCGCGGCGCCCTGACGGGACGGGCGGACGCCAAGCAACAGGCCGGCCACCTCGCACCCGAAGCGGCCGGCTGGTAAGCGTCAGGCCGTCTCGCGCTGGCGCTGGTAGCGGATTGCGGCGGCCTTCTGGTGGCCTTCGAGGCCCTCGCTGCCACTCTGGCGGATCGCCGGGGGGGCGACGGCGGCGACCGCATTGTCCTCCAGCCACTGATGCGTCGCGATCTTGACGTAGGAGCCGACCCACAGCCCGCCGGTATAGCGCCCCGCCCCCATCGTCGGCAGCGTGTGGTTGGTGCCGACATTCTTGTCCGAATAGACCACGCTGGCGTTCACGCCGATGAACAACGAGCCGTAATTGCGCAGCTTCTTGGCAAACCCATGGGGATCGGCGGTGTGAACCTGGAGATGCTCGGCCGCGACATGATCGGAATAAGCGATCATCGCCGCCTCGTCCTCGCAGACCACGACCTCGCCGTAATTCGCCCAGCTCTCGGCGGCGACCTTGGCGGTGGCGAGCGTCTCGAGCTGGCGGGCGACCTCCTTTACGGTCGCCTCGGCGAGCGCGCGATCGGTGGTGATCAGGCCGACGCGGGTCCGCACGTCATGCTCGGCCTGCCCCAGCAGATCGGTGGCGATCAGCTCGGCGTCACCCGTCGCATCCGCCACCACGAAGATCTCGGACGGGCCGGCGAGCTGGTCGATGCCGACCGGGCCGAACACCTGCCGCTTGGCCTCGTTCACGAAGGCATTGCCCGGCCCCATGATCTTGTCAACGTTCGGCACGCTCTGGGTGCCGTAGGCCATCGCCGCGATCGCCTGCGCGCCGCCGATGCGGAAGATGCGGTCCGCGCCGGAAAGGTGGCAGCCGGCGATCATCGCGCGGTGAGCGTTGGGCGGCAGGCAGGCGACCACCTCCGAGCAGCCCGCGACCTTGCCCGGCACGATCGTCATGATCGGCGCGGAGAGCAGCGGGAAGCGGCCGCCCGGCACATAGGCGCCGACCCGATCGATCGGAATCACGCGATGGCCGAGGTGGAGGCCGGGCAGCGGCTCGACCTCGAGCGGCAGGATCGTTCCCAATTGGGCCTCGGCGAAGCGGCGGACATTCTCGATGGCGAATTCGGTATCGGCGCGGGTCTGCTTCTCCATCTCGTCGACCGCAGCCTGCCGCTCGGCGCCCGTCACCTCGAAGCGATCGAGATCGGCGTGATCGAACTCGCGCGAATAGCGGCGCACCGCCTCGTCGCCCTCGGCGCGAACATCGGCGAGGACTTTGGAAACAAGACCCGCGACGTCGCCGCTATCGGCGATCTGGTCGCGCGCGGGCGCCTTTACATAGGCGGCGCGGCCTTCGAAACCCTGCGGAGCGGCGGTGGTCATTCGTTCCTCCTGAAGATTCGCGGCTCTCCGCCGCACACCGGCACTCATTTATTGCATTCGAATTCATCTGTCACCCGGATTATCTTGTCCTCATCCTTTCGCCGATGGCACGGAATGGCTAAATCAGGGACGAACAGGGCAGATCAGGCCGAACAGGACAATGCATGGCGCGTGAGAAAAAGAGCGTGACGATGATGGCCACGCCGCCGGTGAGAAGCGGCCGTCGCGCGACATCCTATGACGTCGCGCGGATCGCCGGCGTCTCGCAATCGATGGTGTCACGCTGTTTCGCGCCGGGCGGAAGCATCGCGCCCGACAAGCGCGAACGCATCCTCAAGGTCGCGACCGAGCTCGGCTATCGCCCGAACGCGCTGGCGCAGGGGCTGATCTCGGGCCGCACCAACATGGTGGCGGTACTGATCTCCAGCCTGACCAACCGCTATTATCCGGAAGTGCTGGACGAACTCAGCCGGCGCCTGACCGAACGCGATATTCGCGTCCTGCTCTTCTCGCTCAACGCGGAGAGCGAGGTTGATGCCGTACTCGGCCAGGTGTGGCGCCACAGCGTCGACGGCGTAATCTCCGCCGCCCGCCTGTCCGACGCGCAGATTCGCCTGTTCGAAGATCACAACGTGCCACTCGTCCTCTACAACCGTACCGCCTCCACGGCATCGGCCGCATCGGTCTGCTGCGATTCCACCGCCGGGGAGCGCGATCTGGTCGGGCGGCTGCTGGACGCAGGGCACAAGAGCTTCGCGATCATCGCAGGACCGGAGGACAGCTATGTCGGTGAGGAACGGCGTGTGGCGGCGCTCGCCCGTCTTGCCGAGGCCGGCATCGCGGACGTGCCCATCGTGCGCGGCGATTTCAGCTATGACAGCGGCCGCTCCGGCCTGCACACGCTCACCAAGGGCAAGATACCCGACGCGGTGATCTGCGCCAGCGACCAGATGGCGATCGGCGCGATGGACGCGGCGCGCATCGATCTAGGCCTCCCCATCCCGAAGGCGCTGTCGATCGTCGGCTTCGACGGATCGGGCCCGGCGAGCTGGGCGAGCTACGCCCTGACCTCAATCCGCCAGCCGGTGCGGCGGATGACCGAGGCGGCGGTCGCGATGCTAATGGAGCGTATCGAGGACGGCGATACGCCCGCGGAGCGGCGCCTCTTCGCGGGCGAATTGTTGCGGGGCGGCTCCGCACGAATCGGCTGACCCTCGTCGCATTCGCAAGCATCTGCAACGCCCGGATCGACCGGCCGAAGCCGGCGCGTTATTGCGCATGGGTCGCATGAGAGGTCGTTATCTCGCGCAATAAACGGCCTGATTCCATACCGTTCAGGGCAATCTCCGGAGTCACAAACACATAGGAATTATTTGCATCCGAATGCACAAAGTGATGGACAGTGATGATCGCTGCCGATACCTTTTGGACCGACGACAGACAGAAACTGCGTCGTAAACCAATAAGGGGGTTTCGCTCATGCTCGACCGGACAAAGCTTGTAGGCGCCTCGGCCATCGCCATCGCCCTGTATGCAGCGCCATCCTTCGCGCAGGACCCGACAGCGGCCGCAACGCCGCCGGCCGCAGCGGCCGATGCCCCCGGCTCTGGCGAGATCATCGTCACCGCCCAGCGCCGCAGCGAGCGGCTGCAGGACGTGCCGATCGCGATCACCGCACTCTCCGACAAGGATCTCGCACGCCTGCACGCGAACGACGTCAGCCGCGTCGCCGTCGCCACGCCGGGCTTCACCTGGGGCCAGCAGGGATCGGATAGCTTCCCGGCGATCCGCGGCGTGCGTACCAGCCTGGTCAGCGCGCAGAACGACCCGGTGATTGGCTTCTACCTGGACGGCATCTACCAGAGCCGCACCCAGCAGCAGAGCATCCCGCTGTTCGACATCGCTCGCGTCGAGGTGCAGCGCGGGCCGCAGGGCACGCTCTACGGCCGCAACACCTTCGGCGGCAATCTCTCGATCGTGACGCAGGAGCCGATCGACAAGTTCGCCGCCGGCCTGAACCTCGATTTCGGCAACTACGCCTCCAAGCGGATCGACGGCTTCGTCAACGTGCCCTTGAGCGACACGCTGCAGGTGCGCGTGGCAGGCGTCTACCAGAAGCATGACGGCTACGTCCGCTCTACCCACCCCGGCGTGCGCCTCGACGACGACGACGAGAATGCGCAGCGCGTCAACCTGAAGTGGAAGCCAGACAGCAATTTGGAGATCAGCCTCCACGCTGGCCACTGGCAGCGCGACGACGCGGGCGCCGGCTCCTACGGCTACAAGGTGGCAGGCACGCTGATCGATCCGAAAACCGGCAATCAGTCGATCAACGGCCAGCCCTATGCCGTGAACCCCTCCGCCCCGAACGGCTCGCCCAACGTCGGCGGCCAGGATGTCGGCGTGCCGGTGACCGGCGGCGCCTGGACCAACGATTGGGATTACCAGCCGTTCGAACACATCAAGGAGAATTACGTCTCCGGCCAGATCGCCTATGATTTCGGCTTTGCGACGCTGCGCTCGATCACCGGCTACACCTCCTTCAAGGCCAATCGCAGCGCCGACAACGACCAGAGCAGCGTCGTGTTCGAGGGCCTTGGCTACGGCTCCGGCGTGCAGGAGCCGCATACCCGCGCCAAGACCTTCACGCAGGAAGTGCAGCTCGCGTCGGACTCCACCAAGCCTTTCCAGTGGATCGTCGGCGCCTATTACCTGCACGACAGCATCTTCGAGATCTATCAGCAGAAGATTACCGCACCCAGTAACGACGTGACCGGCTACAAAGAGACCACCCAGCTCCACACCAACGCGCTCGCCGGCTATGCGCAGGGCTATTATTACATCGTGCCGGACAAGCTGCGCGTGATCGGCGGCGTGCGCTATTCCTACGAGAAGAAGTCCTTCGACTTCGCCGATTATGCGGATGGTGATCCGGGCACCTACAATTTCCATACGCCCTACAGCCAAACATCTGGCGCGCCGACCTTCCACAGTTGGACGTGGCGCGCGGGCGTTGAATACACGCCGGACCGCAACATGATGTTCTATGCCACCGCCTCGACCGGCTTCGAATCCGGCGGCGTGAACGATACCGGCGGTGACACCACGATCCCCAGTTCCTATGCGCCGCAGAAGGTCCATGCCTACGAGATCGGCGCCAAGAATCGCTTCCTCGACGGCAAGGTGAATACCGAGCTTAGCCTGTTCTGGAACCAGTTCCAGAACCTGCAGATCAACATCTATACGCCGCAGGTTTCCTATTTCGGATCGGCCGGGCGTGCACGCAGCCGCGGCGCGGAAGCGGCGGTGCGCACCGAATTCATGCGCGGCCTGCACATCGACGGCACGGTCGCCTACATGGATGCGAAATACACCCGCTATATCAGCGCGAACAACTTCTTCGGCCTTTCCGGCGGCGAAGATACGCCGTCGGTGGATCTCGCCGGCAAGCGCATCCCGCAATCGCCCAAGATCAAGACGACGCTCGCCGTCTATTACGACATGGACCTGAACGGCCACGGCATGTTCTCGCCGTCGCTCACCTGGGTTCATTCGGGCAGCTACTACACCACCGATTACAACACCGCGCTCGATTACCAGAAGGCGTACAACACGCTGGACCTGTCGCTGCGTTGGACGGCGCCGTCCGAGAAATATTACCTCGAAGGCTACGGCACCAACGTCACCAATGTGCCGGTACTATACAGCGCCGTGGTCGGCCGCCGCGAGCGCGTGCAGGTCTCCTACGGCCCGCCCGCGACTTATGGCGTTCGTTTCGGAGTGAAATTCTAAGGGACGACTTTCCCCGTCGCCTCCTGGGGCCGGCTGACGGAAGCGTCGGCCGGCTCTTTCTTTTCGTTGACGATCGAACCGGCTAGGGAGCGGCGATGCAGATCACCATCGAGCCCATCGGTCATGTCCGCGGCGGAAGGGCCGATCCTGTCGATGACGATTGGGGCGCGAGCCATGCGGCGATCGAGCTCGACGTGTCACGCTTCGCGCCCGAGGCGCTGGCCGGACTGGACGGCTTCAGCCATGTCGAGATTGTCTTCCTGTTTGACAAGGTTGCGCCCGATGCCGTGGAGCGCGGCGCGCGCCATCCGCGCGGACGGCAGGATTGGCCGCTGACCGGCATCTTCGCCCAGCGCGGCAAGAACCGCCCCAATCGGCTGGGGGTGACTGTTTGCAAACTGATATCGATCGACGGCCTGCGCATCACTGTCGAGGGGCTGGACGCGATCGACGGGACGCCCGTCATCGATATTAAGCCGGTGATGCGCGAGTTCCTGCCGCGCGGCGCAGTCCGGCAACCGGCATGGGTGTCGGAACTGATGTCGGGCTATTGGTGAATTATGTCGGCAATGGCGGGAGGCGGCGCGGGCCGACGCCGCGCTCGATCGCCGCGCCCAAGCCCAGCAACGTGCTTTCCGTCCTCGTTCGTGCGAGCAACTCGACGCCGATAGGCACGCCCTGCATGCTCGTCCCCGCCGGCACGCTAAGCGCGGGCCATCCGCTGCAGGCAGCGAGTTCAGGCGCCCAGCCGACCTTCGGGTTGTCCAATGTCTCGGGCAGCACCACCGATGTCGGATGCAGCAGAGCATCGAGGCGATGCGCCCGCATCATTCCCTCCAGCTCCGCCCGCAGTTCGGCGTGGTAGGCGAGGATCGCGTCCCTACCGTGCGCCCGTTCGCGCAGGCGACGACCGAGATCGTTGCGATAGTCCGGCAGATGGCTCCCGTCGGCGAGAATCGCGGCCAGGTTGCACGGAGCCGTTCCCGGCAGGAAGTTGGCGGCCAGATAGGCGTCGAATGCGTCGGCGAATTCCGCATCGACGATATGGGCGCGCCCGAATGGCAAGATATCATCAGGCAGCGCCACCGGATCGATGATCTCGACCCCGGCATCGGCGAGGATCGCGCAGGACCGCTCGCAAGCCGCGGCGATCTCCGGGTGCACGCCGAAAGCCTGTCGCAGGACGCCGACCCGCAGACCCTCGATCAGGTCGGGCGAGACGGATCCACCCATCACCTCGAACAGCAGGGCGGCATCAGCCACCGAGCGTGTCAGCGGCGCCACCGTGTCGGTCGACGGTGCGAGCGGTGCCACCCCGGCGATATCGAGCAGGCCATGGGTCGGGCGCAATCCGACCAGCCCGCAATAGGCCGCCGGCACGCGGATCGATCCGCCGGTGTCACTACCCAGTCCCGCCACAGCGAAGCCCGCCGCCACCGCCACCGCACTGCCACCGCTCGACCCGCCCGAAGTCCCATGGCGTGCGAAGGGATTGCGAACATCGCCGCCAAGCGAGCTGCGCGAGCGGATCTCGAACGAGAATTCGGACAGGTTGGCCTTGCCGACGATGATCGCACCCCCCGCCCTGATCCGCGCGACCTGCGCCGCATCACGGAACGGCATGGCTCCCGCCAGTCCCCGGCACCCCGAGGTCGTCGGCAATCCAGCGATGTCGATATTGTCCTTTACGACGACAGGCACCCCATGAAGCGGCCCCCGC
This sequence comes from Sphingomonas-like bacterium B12, assembly GCA_000333335.1. Lineage (GTDB taxonomy): Bacteria > Pseudomonadota > Alphaproteobacteria > Sphingomonadales > Sphingomonadaceae > Solisphingomonas. The sequence goes on from BACX01000590.1 coordinate 23,059, forward strand.
CCCCGCCCATCGCGCGCGTCGCGATCGCAGGCCTCCGCCTCGCTCCAGGCATGCGGATCGAGCGCAAGGATCGCGCCCAGATCCCGATCGTGCGCCGCGATGGCGGCGAGGCATTCGTCGAGCAGCACGACGGCGGATAGCGCGCCGGAGGCGAGACGCGGCGCGAGCTCCGTGATCGTCCCGTGTCGCGCGCTCATCGCGTCCGCGCGATCAGATCGGCCGCGCCTGCCAGCAGGAAAGCGTGGTCCGATCCGAGCAGGAAGAGGCTGGCCCCCTTCTCTGCCCACAGCGGCACATCCTCGATCCGCGCAAGGAACATGCCGACTGCGCGGCCATGGCGCCGCCCCGCTTCGCAGACGCGCTCGACAGCCGACACGACGCGCGGATCATCCTGGCTCGTCGCACCATAAGCGACGGTGAGATCGACACGACCGACGAAGAGCGCGTCGGTACCATCCACCGCCGCGATCGCGTCGATATCCTCGATCGCCTCAGGGTCCTCGATCTGCGCAATCGCGACGACTTCTGCCGCGCTGCGCTCGAGATGCTCGCCCATCTTGCGCGTCGTGTAGCCGGCCGCGCGCGACGAACCCGCATAGCCGCGCCCGCCACGGCCGTAGCGACAGGCCTTCGCGAAGGCCTCTGCCTCCGTCGCCGAGCGGATATGCGGCACAACCACGCCCGTTGCCCCGCAATCGAGCGCATTCAGGATATGCTCGGGCGCTGCGGCCGGCACGCGCACCAGCAGCGGCATCGCCGTCGCCCGTGCCGCCATCACGCAACCGTCGATCCCTATGCGGTCGAACGGCGCATGCTCGGCATCGAGGCAGAGGCAATCGAGCCCGGTCAGCCCCAACACCTCGACGAGGATCGGTGACGGCGTCTTGACAAACGTGCCGACGATCCGGTCGCCCGCGGCCAGGCGCTGCTTGAAAGTCATTCCGCTGTCCATCCGCCATCCACGACGAGACTCGTACCGGTGACCATGGCGGACGCATCGGAGGCGAGGAAGAGCGCCGCGCCCATCAGGTCTTCGACCGTGCCGATGCGACCGAGCTTGATCTTCTGGAGGACGGACGCCTTGAACGCCTCATCCTCGAAATAGGGCTTGGTCAACGGCGTCTCGATAAAGGTCGGCGCGATCGTATTGGAGCGGATGCCCTGCGCCGCGAGGTCGAGCGCAAAGGCCTTGCTCATTCCCTCCAGCGCCCATTTCGACGCGCAGTAGAGCGAGCGGTTCGGCCCTCCGACATGGCCCATCTGCGAGCCGATATGGATCAGGCTGCCGGACACGCGCTCCGCCAGCATGCGCCGCACGCAGCCTTGCGCCACGAAGAAGGCGCTTTTCACGTTGAGGCCCAGCACTGCATCATAATCGGCCTCGGTCACGTCCTGCATCGGCATGGGACGGTTGGTACCGGCGTTGTTGACGAGAATGCGGAAAGCCGGGCGCTCCGCGAAGAGGGCGGAGACGGAGGCAAGGTCGGAGACGTCGAGGAGCGCCGCCTCGGCCCGGCCGCCGCGATCGCGGATCGCCTCGGCCCCGGCTTCGATCTCGCCAGCTGATCGCGCTGCGAGCGTCACCTCCGCCCCCGCCTCAGCCAACGCGGCGGCGAGCGCGAGCCCGATGCCGCGCCCTGCCCCCGTCACCAGCGCGCGACGTCCGTCCAGCCGGAAGCTCGGCGTCCTCTGCAGGTCCACCTTATTCCGCCGCGACCAGCGGCTCGGCCTTACCGGCATAAGGCACGTCGCGATGGCCGTAGCGGCGCACGCGGATGTTGGCCTGCTCGCCATGGCCGGCAAAACCTTCGAGCGCGCATAGCCGCGAGCAATATTCGCCGATCATCGCGGAGGCCTCGTCGGTCAGCACGCGCTGGTAGGTGCAGGTCTTGATGAACTTGCCGACCCAGAGGCCGCCCGTATAGCGCGCCGCCTTCTTCGTCGGCAGAGTATGGTTGGTGCCGATCACCTTGTCGCCGAACGACACGTTGGTGCGCGCGCCGAGGAACAGGGCACCGTAATTGGTCATGTGCTCCAGGAACCAATCCGGGTTGGCGGTCATCACCTGGACATGCTCGGACGCGATCTCGTCCGCGATGCGCACCATCTCGGCATCGTCATCCGCCACGATCACCTCGCCATAGGTTTCCCACGCTTTGCGGGCATAATCGGCGGTGGGGAGAATGGCGAGCAGGCGCTCGACCTCGTTCATCGTTTCGCGCGCCAGCCTTTCCGACGTGGTGAGCAGCACGGCCGGACTGTCCGGCCCATGCTCGGCCTGACCCAATAGGTCGGTGGCGGCCAGTTCGGCATCGCAGCCCACCTCGTCGGCGATGACCAAAGTCTCAGTCGGCCCGGCGAACAGGTCGATCCCGACGCGGCCGTAGAGCTGGCGCTTGGCCTCCGCCACGAAGGCGTTGCCTGGGCCGACAAGGATGTCGACCGGGCGGATACTTTCGGTGCCGAGCGCCATCGCGCCGACCGCCTGGATGCCGCCCAGCGCATAGATCTCATCGGCGCCGGCCATCACCTGTGCCGCGACGATCGCCGGGGCCGGCCGACCCTGGAAGGGCGGCGCGCAGGTGATGACGCGCGGCACGCCCGCCACCTTGGCGGTGATTACCGACATGTGGGCCGACGCTAGAAGCGGATACTTGCCGCCCGGCACATAGCAACCGGCGGCGTTGAGCGGCAGGTTCTTATGGCCGAGCACCACGCCCGGCAACGTCTCGACCTCAACGTCCTTCATGCTGTCCCGCTGGATCTGCGCGAAGTTGCGGACCTGCGCCTGCGCGAACTCGATATCCTTGAGGTCCTGACTCGAGAGCTGATCGAGGCAGTCCTGCTTCTCCCGGGCGCTCAGCACGTAGCTTTCCCGATCCCAGCCGTCGAACTTGATCGACAGATCCCGTACGGCCGCGTCGCCGCGCGCCTCAATGTCCGCCAGCGTCGCTTCGACGATATCGCGAACCTTGCGATCCGCCTCCGCACGAACTTCGGCGGCCGCGCCGCGCTTCAAGTAGATCGCCACAAAACCCTCCTTGCATTCGAATGCATAATGATCTTCTGGCTTGGGTCTGTCAACCGATCAACCAGCCGGCTTTGCTCCTATACGTTTGACCAGCCGCCAGTACTAACTGCGGGCGATTCCTAGGCCGTAGGAATCATGAAGATGAGAAGAAACGTAATATTGAAAACGACTAGCTCGGCCGAGGATCTGCGGAAAGCCCTCGTCGCCGACAAGTTCTAGATTCAGACCAAATAGCCGCTGGTCCCCACCAGAAGCGCGAGCACTGCCAGCGACGTCCAGCTCAGCCGCTGGTGTAAGCGATAGCTGCCGCGACCGATCAGCAATGATTGCGCGATTAGCAATGCGCGACGCGGCTTCGAGAGAGCGGACCGTCGGCAACTGGGGAGCGAACCAAAGCCGTTCTATGACCGCTGTTGGCGCTTTGCTGAACGGCCGATCTTTAGCTCAGCAAGTCGGTCATCCGCTGACCCATCGCGTCCATTGAGAACGGCTTTGTCAGGACGTGCATGCCGGGCGCTAAATGCCCATGGCTGAGCACCGCGTTCTCCGCATAGCCGGTGATGAAAAGGATCTTGAGATCAGGCCGGCGCATGCGCGCCGCATCCGCGACCTGCCCGGCGTTCATGCCGCCTGGGAGACCGACGTCCGTGATGAGCAGATCGATGGGGCACGTCCCAGCCCATGGGATTTCGATCTTAATCCGTCCCACCCACGTCGAACATCGGACCGCTGACGCAGGCATAGCGGGTTTCGGTACGCTCATGCTTTATGGGGTCTTCGGACGTCGCGACATATGTCAGTGTGCCGCGCTCGAGCACCGCACTGACCGCAAGGGCGGGCGTCGCCTGATGCGTCAGAACGACGCGCTTGGGCGTAACCGCCTCGATCGGCAGAATGGGAAAGCCCTCCTTCTGATAAAGGTTTCGGGCAAGATCGAGGTTCAGACGCACGATTGCGCCATTGGGCGCCGTGCAGGTCAGCCCGAACGGTTTTGGGGCAACAGCGGACGATGGGGAACAGCCATAAGCTGCGCAGCCCAAGAGGGCCGCGACGAACAGTCGCAAGAATGTCTCACTGGCTCGAGGGGTGACGTCACCTCCGTTACCACAGGTCAAGATGACGTCCATCTCGCCGCACCGATTTATTTCCTGTTCTCAGCCGTAGCAGCAGCGGACGACGGGGAACAGGCACAAGCTGCCCGCCCATGAGGACCACGATGTGAACGGATGCGTGTCACCGTCGACGACATCGATGAACCCTATCGCAATCAGCAAAACCGATTCCCTGCCGGACTTCGGCCGAAATCTGCAGGCGGCCGGCTGAAAACGATGCCCTCATGTGCCATCATCTGAGACTTATATCCGCGGCCCCGGCAACGGCGCGAAAAAGGACATTTCCTCGTAACCGTATATTGCGGGAATTTCGATCAAACCTGTCGCGCTGCAATCCCTTCAGACGCATAGGCTCGAGGCAAGGATCGAGGGGTGTCTAACTGTCTAACGCGCAGATTGGCCATGGACGGTAACCTCGGTGTCAGAGCCGGACAACCCCCATCCGGCGCGCGAATTAAGCGAACGGCGTGGATGCTATCTGGGTCGATCGGTCCTCCCCCTCCTCCTCCCGAACGACGACCTCCGTCGATCGTGAAGCGCGTTTGCCGCGATCCGCGAGCCCGACTTCCAGCTGCGAGATCGGTACCGCAAGCCCGGCGTCTCAATGCCGCCACGCCTCAAGATTGATTGCGAAATCGGAACATCGTGTCGCTACGCTCGCTATCTTAGCTCCGGCTGCATAGGACGCGCGATGCTTCACGATACGATGACGATCCGACTGGCAAACACCCGTTCGGGATCGATATGGACGTCCGATTCAGCTCCGCCCGGCCTCCTGCGAAGGATCTTTCAACGCCATCGCAGCGATCGGCACGGCCCGGACGCCCCGCTCATCGTCATTCCCTTTGGCTGACACCGCCGTGGTCGATACCGCCCACGAGAAGATCGCCGCAAGCGCCCGACATCTCGACCGCAGCGCCAAGAAACAGACTGACAGCGCCGATCGCCGCACCGAGCTTGCAGCAGACCGCACGATACTCGCAGCCGAGAGGACATATGCCGCCTGGGTCCGGACCGGGCTTGCGTCGCTCGCGTCGGGGATAGGCGCCCACACCCTTCTCGAAGGCGTCGTCCCACACTGGATGGTAGGTGCGACCGGAAGCGTGCTGGTGCTTTTCAGCGCGTTCTGCTTCGTCGCCGCGGTCTGGCGGGAGATGGAGCCGGGTGCGCCGCCACCAAGACCCGACACCCGCCGTCTTCCGCCCACTCTTCTGATCGGCGTCAACGGCTTCCTGATGATCGTCGCCTTGGCAGCCCTCGATGGCATCTGGTCGACCGTTCTGCCGAGCGCCCTGCGACATTGAGGGCTGCCGCTAGAACAGCCCGAGCGCCACTCTGCCTCTCGGCGATGCCGATCGGAACGTGATCGACCATCGCGGCAGATCCATCTCCGATGTGCTATGCTCCCAGTCGTGCCGAGCTTGGCCGGAGTGCTGGTAGGCTGCCCGAAGCGGGAGCGGCGCCGACAGTCGGTCGAAGCCGCCGCCGGCGCGTCGGCGCCGGAACCGCATGTGCGCACGCGCGCCAAGCGAGAGGCCCAGCACATGTTCGTAGATTGGCCGGTCGCGATGCCATCCTATGCCGGCCCCGGGATCGTATCGGATCAGCAGGGCCTGCACGAGATGGCCGGGCTGAATCCCGCCAAACGCCGCAACGCGTTCGCCGATCGGCAGCAGCCAGTCAGGGATCGGAGCAGCACGCGCTACTTTCTGAGTCTCGAAATCGTAGTTGAACCCGAACGAGGTGGTGAGCCGCTTGCCGTTCCAGCCTTGGAAGGGAAAGGGCGATAGATCCGTCCGGTCGATGGCGGCGATCAGCGCCCTTTCCTCCCCCTCGTCGATGAGATCGGGGCGCGAGGCGAAGCCGGGAATGATCGGCTGGTCGAACAGATCGAGCATCCTGTGCCTGCACGCCGCCGAGGCCTCTTCATCCCATCCTCATCCCATGCAACCTTCCGCCATCAGACGACCGCTTCGTCGAAGAGCGGCAAAGTTTCCGTTCTTGGCTCCCGGTGTTCGAAGTTGGAGACGGTGACACCGACGAGGCGGATTCCCCTCTGCGTCGGAAGAACCGATCGTATCAGCATCAGGCTCGCCTCGCGGAGCAGCGCCCGGCTGTCGACGACAGACGAATGGCTCCGGCTCCGCGTGATCTGCTGGAAGTCTCCATACTTCACCTTCACCGTGACCGTGCGTCCGAACCCCTGCATGCGCTCGCACCAACCCCAGACGTCGTCGGCCTGGCCGAGCACGCCAGCCTCGATCTCCGCGTCCAGCGTCAAGTCGCGGTCGAAGGTCGTCTCCGATCCAGACGACTTCCGCTCTCGGTTGGGATTGACCGGCCGATGGTCGATGCCGCGCGCGATCGCGAAATACCAATCGGCCGAACTGCCGAAGTTCGCCTGTAGAAACTCAAGCGGCTTGTCGCGCAGGTCCGCACCTGTCTCGATACCGAGCCGTCTCATCTTGGCCGCCGTCACGGGGCCCACGCCGTGGAAGCGAGAGACGGGCAGCGTCTCGACCCAGGCGGCTCCCATGTCCGGCGTGACGGCGAACTGCCCGTTGGGCTTGCGCTGATCCGAGGCCAGCTTGGCGAGGAACTTGTTGTAAGAAACTCCAGCCGACGCAGTGAGGCCTGTTTCCTCCAATATGCGCGCCCTGATCTCCTTTGCAGTCGCCCATGCGGTCGGCAGGTCTCGCCGGTTCGCCGTCACGTCGAGATAGGCCTCGTCGAGGGAGAGCGGCTGGATGAGGTCGGTGTATTCGGCGAAGATCGCATGAATCTGGCGCGACACCTCTTTATAGACGGCAAACCTAGGCGGCACGAAGATGAGGTCGGGGCACCGTCGCAGCGCGGTCACGGACGGCAGAGCCGACCGGACACCGAACTTCCGCGCCTCGTAGCTGGCGGCCGCGACGACGCCGCGCGCAGCCTCATGTCCCACCGCGACTGGCTTGCCTCGCAACGCCGGGGCGTCGCGCTGCTCCACCGATGCGAAGAAGGCGTCCATGTCGACGTGGATGATCTTCCTGCCAGACGACTCCATCATCAGGCAGGTCTAGCAGAAACCGAACAAAAACGGAACGGGATAGGAGGCGATCTCCGCGCGTTCCGCCACGATGGTTCATGAGCGCGATCCGAGGCGGTTTTTCGAGGCCCAGCGGCGACCCTACGCCCAAAGCATTGCAAAGATTTGCTGCGGCGCAAAACGGAGCCATTGGATGCGAATCGTTTTCCGCCGATCGCTGTGCTCGGCCACAGTCCTGTGGCGCAGCGCTACACGATCTGCGACGAAGCCGAGAAGGCTGCCCAATCGCAAGTTATCCGGCAGATCGCGCCGCACGGTTGTCACCCCCACTGACGTTCGGAGCCCGACCCAGGCAAAGGCTGACGCGGATCAAATGAGCAACTTAGAGCGAGGCAGGTCTGGTCACGCCAAAGCGGAACCGGCCATCCCCAAAGGCATTTTCATCGCATTCATGGAGGCTTGTAGTGATTGAGTTGGAAACCCTCATTGATCGCGTTCTGGCGCCGAAGCCGGCGCTTAACGGCAAGGTCGTCGAGCGAGCTGAGTTGCTTGCCAAAGGCGACTTTGACGATCCCGCCGACCTCGAACTGGATCAGGCGTCAACTCGAACGGCGATGCGCCGGCGCCTCATCGGCCGCGCCGGTTGAGCAAGGCGACGTTTAGTTGAAAGGTAGAGGTCGAGAGATGTCAGGCACAATGTTCAAGCGGCTTGCGATGGCACTTCTCCCCGAGATGCATCACGGAATCGGCGACGCGACGGAGAGTCCCGAGGCATCAGCTTATCGGCTCGCGCGAAAGGTTTTGACAGCTATGCGCGAACCGACTGGCACAATGATCGAAGCTGGCGAAGCAGCACCCAGAACGGTCGGCACCAACACCGCAGGCGCGGAGGCTTCCTACATCGCAATGATAGAAGCCGCCTTGCGCGAAAGCGAAGACCATTCCTGATTTTCTGTCGGCCGCATCCTGCTCGGCTGGGTGAAGCGGCAGATCACAAGGTTCCGGCATCGGCGGATCGGTAGGCTCGGCGACAGACACATCGAGCGGGGTTGATGTGGGTGATTTGGGAGGCGATGAGGGTCTGACACATCAAGGAAGACGCGGATGAAAATTGGGTTCGTGGTAGCGATGATGGGAGCGGCTGTTATAGTGGCCGGAAACGCTCAGGCGGCGCATCCTTTTCCAGCCTCAAAGCACCACGCTCCGAGCCGGCATCACAATTCGAGCACAAAGCATGCCAGCAGCACGAAGAAGCGCCAACATGAGGCGGCCTCTTCACATGGCGTTAGCGCAATCCCCTCCAGAGGGGTGAAGCTGTATTGCCCTGCTCACAAGAGCCCTCTCCTTGTGCGCAAATCGACTCAGGGCAGCGGAACGACGGTGACGGTCATCTGCCGCTAACGCTCACGCCGTTCACGAGAGGGATTGCCGGGAAGGTGCGACCGGTATCGTTCCTCGGGAGATAAGCGTGGTCGATATTATAGTCGCCGCTGCCTTGGCCTGCGCCGGCGCAGTCGATCACTTGAGGTTGAAAAATCGTATTCCTCGCCGCCGCACTGGGAGGTCTCCCAGCCTGAACCTGCAAAGGGTGTGAACCGCGCCGGGTCTACCGGAGGCATTGGGTTGTGAGTCACGCTGCCATATCGATGTTGTTCGCGGCAGCATAATATTGCTCTTCGGCCTCGGCGGGCGGAATGTTGCCGATAGGCTCGAGCAGCCGACGATGGTTGAACCAGTCGACCCATTCGAGCGTGGCATATTCGACGGCTTCGAAGCTGCGCCACGGCCCGCGCCTGTGGATCACCTCGGCCTTGTAAAGACCGTTGATCGTCTCGGCCAAAGCGTTGTCGTAGCTGTCTCCGACGCTGCCGACCGACGGCTCGATCCCGGCTTCGGCAAGGCGCTCGGTGTACTTGATGGATACGTATTGCGACCCGCGGTCGCTATGATGGATGAGGCCGCCCCGATGGGCCGGCCGGCGATCATGAAGCGCTTGCTCCAAGGCATCGAGAACGAAGCTGGCATGCGCCGTCCTGCTGGCTCGCCAGCCGACGATCCGCCTGGCGTAGGTGTCGATGACGAAGGCGACGTAGACGAACCCCGCCCAGGTCGCGACATAGGTGAAGTCCGACACCCACAGCATGTTCGGCGCTGGCGCGTAGAACCTGCAATTGACGTGATCGAGCGGGCATGGCGCAGCCTTGTCGCTGACAGTCGTGCGCACCGGCTTGCCCCGGATCACGCCTGCCAAGCCCATCTCACGCATTAACCGCGCGACCGTACAGCGGGCGACCGGAAAGCCTTCTCGCATCATCTGCCGCCAGACTTTGCGCACGCCGTAGACCGCGAAGTTCTCGGCGAACACGCGCGCGATCTCCGGCTTCAGGACGACATCCCGCTGCGCCCGCGCCGACAGGCGTGTCGGGTCCTGTCGCTGCGCGACGCGCTCGTGATAGGTGGATGGGGCGATCGGCAGAACGCGGCAGATCGGCTCGACCCCATAAGCATCGCGGTGATCGTCGATGAAAGCGATCATCGCCGGAACGGGCGGTCGAGCTCCGCCTGTGCAAAATATGCCGACGCCTTGCGGAGAATCTCGTTGGCCTGCCGCAGTTCGCGGACCTCGCGCTCCAGTGCCTTCACCTTGTCGGCGACCTCGGTCGGGACGCCAGCCCGCTTGCCGCTGTCGACCTCGGCCTTCTTCACCCACTCATAAAGCGTCTGCGGAACGCAGCCGATCTTTCCCGCGATCGACACCACCGCCGCCCAGCGGGAGGGATAATCGCGCTCGTGATCTACCACCATCCGCACCGCCCGTTCGCGGACCTCCGGTGCAAACTTGTTTGTCGTCTTGCTCATCGTGGCTCCACCTTCTCAGGAGTTGGAGCCTCCGGCAAACCCGGCGCGGGTCAGTGTGTCTCCGCGGATGTGCACCGCTACTTCCACTGAGCCCGCCGGAGTGTCGATACGCTTGGCTTGTAGCCGTTTGCATAGCCCCGTCGGTCGTGCGTTCATAGTGCTCTGCGCCCAGGAACCGCTCGCGCTCGATCAGCATTGCCATCTCGAAGGTGCGTGCGAACATGGTCGCGATGGCTCACGGCCGCGTTCGATCAACTGTTCCTAAACCGCCTCGATCGTCCTATCATGCCTACTGTCCATTCGCACACACCGTTCGGCCTCGCATTCCGTTCCGTTCGATCACGGGTCAGGCCGGTTACCGGACCTAAGCCCGACGGCGCGGTGTGATCTGTCCCGTGGGGATCTCATGTCGATGGTATGCCGCTTCGCTGACCATTGAATTGCCAAGAGACGTGTCCAGCACAACGATGTCGATTTCAGCGCGAGCTGCAATCGATCCGGCGAACCACTGCTCCGCGACGATTCGGCTGTCGCGCATTTGATCGCGGTAAGGATTTTAAACTTCCCGACGAGGCAGGTTGCACATAAAATGGTTAGCGCCGGACGTTCGACGGTGATGGATCAAACAGTCTCGGCCGTGCTGGTCGCTTCGGTGCAATGGTGACCGGAACATACCTGATTGGTTCGAATTGCGCGATCTGCTCGGATGACATCTGGCTGCGTCGGCACAGAGCCGGGTCGATTGGCGCGTCGAAATGCACGCCGACGCCCCGCGCCGTGGTTCTGGTGACCGTCGCATTGACATTTTCGAAGCCCCGGAATGCGATGCTAATCCTGTCGCCGCTTTGCAGATCGACGCCCGCTTCCAGATACGCGCCCGTTGCAGAGATATTCCGGATCCGGCCGTCTACGACCTTGCCACCGTGCGAGATTTTCGACCCAAGGAAAATACTTTCTCTCGCAGCGACACGCTGATCTTCGTCTCCTTCAGATCCGCAAATAAGGGAATCCTTTGAACCGGCCATATCAATGCCTTCACTGTGATCACCCTGCTCAGCAAGCGATACGCTGAAATAGTTTATGATCGGTATCGTGCGGTCGGTCTGCCGGGATGGGAGATCAGCCGATGGCATGGTTGCTCGAGTTAACCTTGATCGTCAGGTTCTCATGAACACACCAAAGGCTAATTCCGAATTGCCACTACTCGGCAGCCGGCGCGTGTCGCATGTTCCCCCACGACGCGCGCCGGCATCGCAAAGAGCGTCAGCGCCGAGCTTTGGCTTCCGGGCGCCGGTCATAACCCATCCACCAGTACAAGTTGGGTCCGTGGAAACCATCCATTGCCTAATCAACCATCACGGCCTGTGATACCGTGCGCATAAGAAACGCGAAACGATCGGCGGCTGGGCGCTCAGATGTGACACCGTTAATCCATCATCTCGAGTTTCAATGTAACGCCAAATTGCCGCTGTTCGAATAAGGTTTCGCCGGTAAAACGACAGACCGGTCGGCTTCCGGGTGCCGCACCTGGAACGATATGCCGTAGCTGGAACTCATAGCGCAAATGGTCGCGATCCGATCAGTGTCCGCAATTGAGGACCGTGTAACGAAGTCGGAAAGGTCGGTGAATGGCATAGTAGCCGCGACGGACGAACGACCATGTATGGGGAGACAGCCGACGGACAGTTTGCCTTGTTGCCGCGGCAAGTCCGGATTGTTCTCTTCGGTCGGCTCAATCCCAAAACAACTGAGCCGGTACCATAAAATCGAGGGGATCACCGAGGTTATCGCAGTCCCCCGAATTATAATTCTACTGCCGAAATTAGCAGCGTAGCTGAAGGGTTGGTTTCGACTGTGCCGTGTCCCCGCAACGTGAAAATCCGGCCGAATCAGGCGTATCGGGCCTGTATTCTGGCACGTTCTTTACCGCGACAATTGCCCTATCACTGACGTCGGATCGATGCCTACCTCCCCGACGCGGGCGCGATCGCCGTGTCTGCCTTGCCCTTCTGATTGTCCCGCACGACCACAACGGCGAGGATGATCGCAATTATAAAAGCGATCACGATATAGGCCCCAAGCATCTTAGCGGGGCGTTTTGACGGATGGCTTTCTGGCTTAGGCATGAAATCTCCTGCGATAATCAGATAACGCTGAAACTGGCGAAAAGGGGCCACATGATCGAATTGCACGCCCCCGTGTCCAATCATGCTCCCCTCACGGGCTCGGATCTGACGGTCGGCCACCGCCTAAATGAAGGTCATTCTCGGCCGCAACGTGTCTATCTAAAATCGGACCCAATTCGAACTAAATTGCGTATGTTATCGCCGGAATAACAAATCGATCTTTCATACTGAAACGCGTTATCTCCAAGATAAAATGCGAATTGCGGGCCGCAATATAAACGGATGCAATCTTCTTGCGAGGACAAGCAGGGGATTTACGGCTTAGATTGGGCCGGTTCCAAGAGTGCAGCTGTCCCCGAGGCCCCTTCCACTCCTGTCTCGAACGTGGGCGCGATACGCACTCTTGCGGCCTGCTCGTAAGCATAGCCTAGCGCAAGGAGTTGCGTTTCGCTCCACGCCGGACCGATAAACGAAAGCCCCACGGGCAAGCCTCTCACCTGTCCCATCGGGACCGTCAGATGGGGATAGCCGGCGACTGCGGCGAGATCTGCCGCTCCACCACCTGATATCTGGTCATCGTTGACGGCATCGATCTTCCACGCGGGCGGCATGGTCGGAGCGACGAGCGCTACGACGTCATGGGTTTCCAGCATGGCATCGATCCCGTCATGTCCGGCGAGGCGCTGCGACAAAGCACGCGCCTCTCGATAGGCAGGATCGCTTAGGCCTTCGGTCGCCTGGGCCTTTTCGAAACTGTCCTGGCCGAACAAGGCCAACTCGCGCGGGTGCGCCTTGTTGAATGCGATCAGATCTGAAAGCGTTCGAGATGCAACGCTTTTGGGCGTCGTCGCCAGATAGGCGTTCAAATCGACCTTGAGCTCTGTCAGCAGGACGGTGAGTTCCGCGGGGCCAATCTTGTCACGATCCTTCATCGCCTGGATGTCGATCAATGTCGCGCCTTGCGACCGTAGAACAGTGAGAGCACGCTCGAACAGCGCATCCAACGCAGGCGACCATGGCCCAGTGAAGCGCAGAACGCCAATCCGCACGCCTTGCAACGCATTGGACCGGAGCGCGGCAACATAGTCGGTGCGATGCGCATCGGCATCGGCCGTGGCCGGGTCCGCGGGGTCGCTGCCGGCGATCGCCTGCAAAAGCTCGGCAGCGGTCCGCACGTCCTTGGCCATCGGACCCGGCGTATCCTGGCTGTGGCTGATCGGCACGACATGCGTGCGGCTGACCAGACCCACGGTGGGCTTCAGTCCGACGATTCCGTTGACCGATGCCGGGCAGGTAATCGATCCGTCGGTCTCGGTGCCGATTGCGGCATCGGTCAATCCTGCTGCCACGGCCACGGCGCTTCCGGAGGAAGAACCGCAGGGATTACGGTCGAGAGCGTAGGGGTTGCGCGTTTGGCCACCTACGGCGCTCCACCCCGAAATCGATCCCGAAGAGCGCATATTGGCCCACTCTGAGAGATTGGTCTTGCCGAGGATGATCGCGCCGGCAGCTCGCAGACGCGCCACCAGTGGCGCGTCGCGGCCCGTCACGTTGTGCAGCAGCGCCATGCTGCCCGCCGTCGTGGGCAGCGGGCCGCCCGTTTCGATATTGTCCTTGATCAGCACCGGCATACCGAACAGCGGGCCGCGCGCGGACCGGCGGCGATCAAGAGCGCGAGCCTGTGCCATGGCGGTTGGGTCGAGTGCGAGCACGGCATGTATTTTCGGATCGATCTTGCGTACCCGATCAATCGCAGCGGCCGCGTTTGCCTCCGCTAGCGTCGCCGGACCGGTAGCGGCGGTCATCGTCAGGACGAGTGTAAATAGCGGCACGGCCATCTCCTGGGGCCTGACGATGCTGAGCTTACCATGCGCGGTCAATCGCTTCCGTCGGCAGCGATGGATTCTCTGAACTCCAATGGCACCGCAACCTTGTCGGCCGCCATCAGAACTCGATCGTCAGGGCTTGAGCATTGACCTCAATCTCGCACCGTCGGGGGAACCCAGTCCCGTGCAGGCATCCCAGCCCTTTGTCGCTGTGAAGCCGACATCACCCGCTTTATTGTCGCCCTGCGTGATATCCCTAAACGCGCTGGCCGCGCCGTAGAATGCGACGTGCGGCTGCCCTAGCGTCTTTTTGCGGCTGGCGTTCAGGAGGGCGGCGATGGCCGCCCAGAGCGGCGCGACCGCGCTTGTCCCGCCGATGATGCCGGATTGCCCACCTGTCACGATCCGATAGCCGCTATCCGGGTCGGCATCGCCGGCGACGTCCGGAACGCCACGTCCGCCCTTGCCGGTGCGCACTGAAGGCACTCCGGCATTTTTCTGGTAGTCAGGCAGAGGGAACAGCGCGCTCACCCCGCCTCCGGTGCCGCCGCCATTGCTGTTCCACACCACTTCCTCGCTGATCCGGTCGCCTGCTGCCGTAATCCGCGTCCCGCCGCAGCCGAGCACTGCAGGGTCGGAGGCGGGATAGTCGACATGCGGTTTACCGTCGTTCTCGCCGTCCGTGGCGAGACTGTCGCCAGATGCAGCACAAACCGTCAGCCCGAGCGATGCGGCATCGGCAAAGGCCGCGCCCATCGCCGCGATGGCCTGCTGACTCCAGCCGTCCTCGGCCGAGCCCCAGCTGATCGACAGGGCCGACGGCTTGTTCGTGTCGTCGTGAACAGCCAGGGTGATGGCATCGACAAAACCCTGGCTGGTATTCGGTGCAAAATAGACAGCAATCTTCGCGCCGGGCGCAACACCGCCGGCAACCTGGATGTCGAGCGCGACCTCCCCATCCGCATCGCTGCGCCCCGGCGCATTCTCAGCGCCATCGACCGAGACGGCTACGATGTCTGGCACGGGCAGCTTCATGGCACCAAACGCGGCCTGGTTGTCGGCATCGGTATAACCGCCTCCCAGCTCGATGATCCCAATGCACTGGTCGGAAGCGTCCAAACCATCGAATCCGTAAAGCCGGGCGATGTCGGTCGGCAGAAAGCCTGCCGGGGGTGTTGGCCCGCGATGCGGTACGATTTTCGGTGTAGCGATGGGGGTCGTATCGAGGCCGAGTACGGCCGCCACACAAGATGACACGTTGTCGGGCAGACTGAGCGAGCCCTGACGCCCCCGAAACACCCATGCATCCTGCTCGTAATGATCGATCTCGGTGTCGAACGCGCTCTCGATCGCAGCTGCCGGTCCGCGCAGTTGCACCAGCCGGCGTGAGGCATCCTCGGTCACAATCTCCAGGCCGGACGCACGTGCGAACGTGCGGACAGCGTCGATGTCCGTTGCATGGTCCTTCTCGCGCTGCCCCCGCAATTCCTCACGCGAGCACGGCGTTGGTGCGGCTCCCCTTGGTTTTAGATACAGGCTGACGGTGATCGGTTCATCGCCCGGCACCCGCCCGATCTGCCTCATCCCGCGGGGGGCAGCATGCTCGCTTCCGGTCAATGTCTGGCGATTCTCTACCATGTCCGTTCTCCATGGAGTTTTGAAAAGGCAACGCTCGATTCGTGCGGCTGGTTCGTCGTTCGGGCAAATAGATGAGACGAGCCGATGACGGCTTCGGGTGCCAACGGCCGTTGGCAGCGCGAGCATTCGCGTGGACCGAAAGCTGAAGTCGACGCGCGGGTCCGACTCGGACGCTCACGGTCTAGGCTCGCCTGCGGCATGCCCAGATGACCTTAGCCAGTGCCAGCAGCACGGCTGAAACACCAAGAAGCATGGGTTCGGTAATGATCATGATCAATCTCCCGCAGGAGTAGCTCATGTTCCTTCTTTGTTCCTACATCGCAAGCTCTTCGGCTTTCAACTCACCGCATTGGTTCATCAAACGGCCGATGGATGAAGCTTTGCACGGCGATCTGGCGGCGAAGAAATCCCCGCCGAGACGGATCAACCACTATCTCAAACTTCCGCCGCGCTAACGTCGGCAGCGACTCAAGACCGCTAAATCCAGTATTCTATTGGGTTAGCGTTCCGGTCGGTGGCATTGGGCGCGCGCCACGGGTCTGGATATGCGGTCAGAGTGCCTTCTGAAGCACAACGAAGCAGAGATCGTCCCGCAGGGGCCGCCCGAATCGATCATCCCCGTAAGGAAAAGGTTCCGTCTCGCCTGTTTTTGAATAACCCCGGCGGCGATACCAGGCGATCATCGGCTGTCGAACATTGATCACTGTCAGCCGAACGTGACGACCGCCATTCTCGCGGACCCAGTCTTCCGCCGCCGCGAGCAGGATACGGCCTAGACCGTCACCCTGGGCGTTCGGATCGACAGCGAGAGAGCCGAGATACCAGATGCCGTCGTCAAGTGGTTCCAGCCGGACGCAGCCGACGATCGCGGTTCCTTCGGCCTGCCATTTGAGAAGCGCTGCATGCGGGGCTGCCGCAAGGTCCTCGCGCAGAAGTGCCTCGTTTGTCCTGTCGCCAGCGAGATAGGCGCGCTCGCTGCTCCAGCTGGCAGCGCTGGTATCGCGATAGGCACGGTTCATCAGATCGGCAATCGCTGCAAGGTCGCCGTCCGTGGCAGGTCGATAGGTCATCTGTTTCGTTCCAGGCGGGGTCGACCGACGCTATATGGGCCAAGCGAACGATGGAATATTCCGTCACGAGCAGGCCGTTCGCCCGGAAGGCCAGTCCGGCGGGAAGGACAATCAGAGAGGCGCTGACGACATGCCGGCATTTGACCATCGGTTGGCAAGCCTGAACGATCTCGATGATCTCCACGCCCTCATGGAGCGGGCCATCTCCCAGTTGCAGGGCGATTTTCTCGATCCCGCTTGATGCTCTTCTTGGACGGTCGGTAACCCATGCGGGCCCTTCCCGTCGTTGGAGAGTACATCCGACCGAAGGTGTATCCCAGAAAGTCGAACGTCTCGTCCGGCACCTTGCAGCTGCGGGTCTTTTCCTCGTTCACCGTCAGCTTCAGCTTGCGCATATGGTCGAGCGCGGCTTCCGCGTTGCCCTTCGTGCACAGGATGACGAGGTCATCGGCGTAAGCGACGAGCCGAGCGCCGAGGCGTTGCCCAAGGCCGAGCTTCCGCCATCCCAACACGAACCGGCGCATGTAAAGATTTGCCAGCAACGGTGAGATGGGTGAGCCTTGCGGGATGCCGCGTCGCTGATCCTTGGCCGCCGCCGTTCGTGTCTTCCGGCCTTTGTCGTCGGTTTCCTCGACAGCACAGTCCAGCCACATCCTGATCAGGTGCAGCACGCGCGGATCGACGATCCGGCGGGCCACCGACTTCATCAGCTCGGGATGGGGAATGCTGCCGAAATAGTCGGCGAGGTCGGCGTCTACGACATCGGGACGGGGGACGGCCATGAAACAACTGGTCTTCCACCTCTATCACGGCCTGCTGGGCATTACGCCCAGCTCGGTAGGCATAGATTTCTGGCGGAAGGTCGGCTTCGAAGATCGGCTCCAGCACCAACATCGCTGCTGTCATGCAGACCCGATCCCACACGGTGGAAATGCCCAGCGGCCTGCGTTTGCCATTGGCCTTCGGTATATGAACCCGCCTGATCGGCTCCGGTCGGTACGTCTCCTCTCTGATGGCCAGCGTCAGTTCCGCCAACCACCGCTCGACGCCGTACGCCTCGATGTCAGCGAAGTCCTGACCGTCGATCCCGGTGCGCCCTTATTGGAGCGGCACTGGGCATCGGCATGCGCCAGAATGTCGTCGCGGCTGATCTTGTCGTACGGCGCGTAGAAGCGATAACCGGCTTCCGCCTTCGCTTTCACGTGCAACGCCGTCTGCAGTTTCTGGACGCTTTTCGGAGTTGATTGGTTTCCCAATCTCGCGGTCCTTCACTACTTGGTGCGTTCGCCTTGAACTGAGGCCCCTTCCCTCCACCGGCCTTCCCCGGTACTACGGGCCTCTCCGCCACCCCACCGCGCCCGTCCCACCCTCGCGGGCGTCCGGTTGCTCGTCCCCGAGCACGTAATGGGGCTTCCCGTGTCGCGTGCACTTTCCTTGTGTAGATGCGCCGCCACTACCCCGGTGTGGCGGATGGGTTCAGCGTCGCTCAAAATCCCCCATCCGTATCAGCCTTCCCCGAAAGTTCGGCCGGGTCGGCCCTCATATCGGCATTTTGAAGGTTTGCTCAGCGTTCACTCACGTTGCGGCCTGCACACTCGCACGGTCACCTACGTGATCGTCATCCGGGGGCTTCAGACATTTCGTCACCTCCATGCCTGCCCCGGTTGCTTCCGGCTGGAGCATTTTGCCAGGTGGGATTTTCACCCACTGGAAAGCGTCGCCTTGGCACGGCGCACGGACATTCCTGCCGTTCCCGAGTGATCTGCTGAACGGCAGGTCCCGTTAGGAGCCCACGTACAGCCTCTGCCCAACCGGCATATGCTTCCCGTAGCGCGATTGCGCCTCCGCGCTGCTTTTCCGAGCAGCGAGCCCTGTAACGCTCACCAAGGCAGTTCTTGGTTGAAGCGGTCAACATAGCGCAGGCCCGGCTTGCCTTTGTTGTCAGCAATCATTTCGACGACCAGAGGAATGCTCTCCTCGATCGACAGCGTGGCTTCGCTGCCGCCCATTTCAGTCCGGACCCAGCCTGGGGCGACGAGCAACAGCGTGTGCCCGTCTGCGACGGTCTTCGCAGCATAGCCCTTCATCAGCATGTTGAGCGCGGCTTTGCTCGACGAGTAGAGTTGCCAACCGCCATTCGCATTGGTGATGCTGCCGAGTTCGGACGTCATGATCGCGATCGTCCCGCCGGTCGGCACCAAATCGCGCAGTATCTCGGCCGCGCGCACAGGCGAGAAGGCATTGGTCAGCATCATGTCGAGGAAGTCACCCTCGCTCGCGGTGGCTGGACTTTCTTCGATCGCGCGCGCGATGCCGGCGTTGACGAACAGGACATCAAGGCGGCGATCCTTCAGACGATCGTGCAATGCACGGACGCCGCTCGCGTCGTTGATGTCGACCGTCTCGACCTCGAAGCTGCCTGGGAAACCGTCAGCGAGTTCCGAAAGCTCGTCCGACCTGCCCCGCGTGGTCGCGATCACGTGCCAGCCGAGCCGCAGCCATTCCTCGGCCAGGGCGAAGCCGAGCCCGCGGGACGCTCCAACGACTAGGACAGTTTGCTTGGTCATTCTCTTCTCCATCTCAGATCGTGATTAAAAGGCGGCCTTGCCGATCGACGCCCCGCCATCGACCTGCAGCGTCTGTCCGGTGACGAAGCCGGCTTCCTCAGATAGGAGGAAGGCGATCGCGGCCGCGATCTCCTCGGGCTGGCCGAAACGCCCCATCGGCACGCCGGACAGGTAGCGACGTTCGCCATCGCTGCCGGGGGCGTTGTTCGCGCGAAACAGCTCTGTCTCGGTCGGCCCGGGCGAGACCGCGTTGACCGTGATGCCGGTAGTAGCCAGTTCGAGCGCCCAGCTCCGGCTGAAGCTAACGAGCGCGGCCTTCGCCGCCGCATAGGCGGTGCGCTCGATCGAGCCGAGGACGGTCAGGCTCGAAATGTTGACGATGCGCCCCCAGCGTCGCTCGGTCATGCCCGGGAGCAGCGCCTGAACAGTCTGGAGCGCGGGATGCAGATTGACGCGCATCACGTCCTCCAGCGCGGGCAGCTCGATCGCGCCGAGCCGTTGCGGGCGGACAAGGCCGACGTTGTTGACCACGCCGTCGAAGCGGAAACGGCCGGTGAGATCCTTCAGTGCGTCATCGGTCGCCTGCGTGTCGGCGAGATCGACAGGCACAAGCACGCCAGGAAAGTTTGGGTTAGCATTGCGCGCGAGGCCAACGACCTGATGCCCGTCGCGCGTCAGGCGATGCGCGAGCGCCAGGCCGATGCCCTTGCTGGCGCCGGTGATGAGGAAGGTTCGAGACATCGGGCACCTCGTCAAGGGAGGGCCCCGGCCGCAACCGCAGCCGGGGTCATTACTCAGGCGGAGACGGTGGCGGCGCGACGCAGCGCCGGAAGCATGTCCTCGGGCTCGGGACGGCGGGTATAGTCCGGGTTCACCTCGGCGTAGAGGACCGTGCCGTCCTGGGCGATGACGAAGCGCCCGGGCATCGGCAGCGTCCAGCTCGGGTCGCCATTGAAGGCCGGCAGGTCGTTCTTCAGGCTCTTGTAGAGGTCGACCAGATAGTCGGGCAGCGCGAAGCGCAAACCGAAGGCGGCCGCGACGTCGTTGTGCGCGTCGGACAGGATCGGAAAGCCGAGTTCGTTCTGGCGCACCGACTTGCGACTGTTCACGGCGGTCTGGGGCGAGATCGCGACGAGGTGGGCGCCGAGCTTCTCGAACTCGGGCAGCGTCGCCTGGAGCGCCTGCAACTCCATATTGCAATAGGGGCACCAAACCCCGCGATAGAAGCTCACCACGACCGGCCCCTTGGCGAGGAGATCCTCTGACGAGACGGGATTGCCCTCCGGATCGTTCAGCGTGAACGATGGCGCCTTGTCGCCGGCCTTGAGCGCGCGGGCGGCGGCACCGCTCGCAATCAGTTCGGCGGTTGCACGGTGCATCGTCTCGATGACGGCCGGGGGAACGTTATAGGGCGGCTTACCCGCTTCGAAATCGGTCTGAAGGCATCGAGCTTGGCTTGAAGGGTCATGTTCGTCTCCGTGGATTGGGGTAGCGGGTGGAAGATGAGCCAGTCCGGGGCGCATCGGCAGCCACGTCGGACGACTATCGCTCATTCCGCTGCGGAATGAGGCTCAGGCGGCGTTGGGGTGGAACGGGTAATCGGTGTAGCCGCGGGCATCGCCCCCATAGAAGGTTGCGCGGTCGTACGGCGTGAGCGGCAGGCCGAGGCGGAGCCGCTCGGGCAAATCGGGGTTGGCGATGAACGCCCTGCCGAAAGCCACGGCATCCGCGTCGCCTGTTTCGAGCACGGCGTCGGCACCTGCTCGGTCGAAGCCGCCGGCGGCAATGATCGTGCCGTGGAAGAGCGCACGGAGGTGATGCACAGCGATCGGTTCGCCTTCCGCGATCAGCTCCGTCCCCTTGATGCGAGGTTCGACGACATGGATATAGGCGATGCCCAGCTCGTCGAGCTTGGACGCCACATAACCGAACGTCGCTCGCGGATCGCTGTCCGACATCGAACCATAGGTGCCGCTCGGGCTCAGGCGCACGCCGACCCGATCGGCGTCGAAAGCGGCGATCGCGGCTTGAGTGACCTCGAGCAGGAAGCGTGCCCGGTTCTCGATCGGCCCGCCATAATCGTCGGTCCGCTTGTTGGTGCCATCCTGTAGGAATTGATCGGGCAGGTAACCGTTGGCGCCATGGATCTCGACGCCATCGAATCCGGCGGCCTTGGCACGCGCGGCGCCCGCACCGAATTCGGCGATGATGCCGGGGATTTCGGCGCGCTCCAGGGCACGTGGCATCGTAAACGGGACCGGTCCATGTGCGGCATAGCCGTAGCCCTCCGCCGCGATGGCCGATGGCGCGACCGGCGCCTCGCCATTGGGCTGGATGTCCGGATGGGACTGGCGCCCGACATGCCAGAGCTGCATGACGATCTGGCCGCCCCGCCCATGCACGGCATCGGTGATCGCCCGCCAACCCTCGATCTGCGCGTCATCGTAGATGCCGGGGGCGCCGGCATAGCCGTAGCCCTGGCGCGAAATCGGTGTCGCCTCCGAGATGATGAGGCCACCGCGGGAGGCCCGCTGCGTGTAATAGTCGCGCATCAGCGCGTTCGGCCGATCGCCTGGATCGGACCGCATGCGCGTGAGCGGAGCCATGACGACGCGGTGGCCGAGGGACAGCGCACCGGCCGCAACCGGGGTGAACAATTTGGACATGACGATTACTCCTCGATTGTGCTCAGGCGGCGGGGACGAGTGCGTTCACGCGGGCGATGGCGCGCTGAACCGCGGGACGCGCCTCGATTTCGGCGTACCAGCGGACGACATCGGGCGTGTCGTCGAGCCCGACGCCGGCGAACTCGCGGCGCCACAGCCAGCCGAAATGGGCGATGTCGGCGATCGTGAACGCATCCCCAGCGACGAAGCGGCGCTCAGCCAGCACGCCATCAAGAACCGCGACCGTGCGCCTGGCTTCGCTCGAAAAGCGCTCGATCGCGATCGGCTGTGGCTCGGCGGCGAAGCGCTGGAAGAAGCCCGATTGACCGAAGGCCGGGCTGAGGCCCGAGGCGTGGAAGAAAAGCTGCTCGAACACGCGCGCCCGGCCCTCGCCCGAAGCGGGCAGCAGCCGGCCGGTCTTTTCGGCGAGATAGACGAGGATGGCGGCGGACTCGGTCAGGACCAGCCGTCCGGTCTCCGCGTCAGGGTCTACCAGCACCGGAACCTTGGCGTTCGGGTTGAGCGCCAGGAAGTCGGGGGCCTTCTGTTCACCCTTGCGGACGTTGACGGGGTGCAGGACATAATCGAGGCCGAGCTCTTCCAAGGCGATCGGCACCTTGATGCTGTTGGGCGTGGCGAAGGCGTAAACGTCAAACATGGTCATGTTCCTTGAGAGGCAGACGGGGCCGCAGGATCGGTGCGGCCAGCGCGACGAGCGCCGGAACCGGGCTGCCGGTGATCTGAAAGGTTAGGAGACCGTCGAGCACGGACGGCGCCGCAGCGGCCCGTATCAGCCACGTCATCATTGTTCTGGCGCTCCCATCGCTTCGGCCTATCCGAAGGCGTGCGACACAAATGCCTCTATGCCTCTCGACACGGCAGCGGGGCCTGAGCGATAACGCTCATTCCAAGGAGGAATGGCGTGGACCGGTATCAGGCAATGTTGACCCTCGTGCGGGTAGTGGAGACCGGCTCCTTCTCGGCCGCTGCACGCCAGCTCAATGTCGGCCAGCCCGCCGTCTCCAAGACGATCGCCCAGCTCGAAGGCAGGCTACAGGTCAGCCTTCTGATTCGCTCCACTCATGGCCTGACGCCGACCGAGGCCGGCCAACGCTTCTACGAGCGTGCGAAGGCGGCCCTTCAGGAGGCGGACGAAGCCGAGCTTGCGGCGCGCGGCGCGGGCGCCGGATTGTCAGGGTGCCTGCGCGTTTCAGCGGCAACCACCTTCGCGCGGCTTCACATCATACCGCTGCTGCCGCACTTCCTCGAACAGCATCCCGAACTGGAGATCGACGTGATCCTCGACGATCGCGTCATCGACCTGGTCGCGGAGGGCATCGACATCTCGCTTCGTATGGGAGCGCTGTCCGACTCCGCCGCAGTCGCGCGTAAGCTGGCGACGGGCGGTCGCTCGGTGTTGCCACGCCGGGCTATCTCGCGCGCGCCGGCGAGCCACACACACCCG
>BACX01000589.1 GCA_000333335.1 Sphingomonas-like bacterium B12
AGCTCGGTACCGGGGATCCTCTAGAGTCCGAGGCGGCGGCCGGCCGTCTCGAACAGCCCTGAATGGCGGGTTTTGAGATTGCAATCCCGACACTCCTACATCCGATCGGGCGCCTAGCTGCGCTTACCAAAGCGATAACATGCGCCAACTACCGACCGGATAACCTTGTCCGGCATGGCCTGTATCGCTGCAGCAGTAAACTGGTCGCCGCTACAATGCCCTGGTATGATATAATCGGGTTTGAGTGCTTGCATCATCGCGACGGTGTCGAGTGCTTGTTGCTTGGTTTGCGGTGGGATCAGATGAAACCCGCCGACGATGGCGTGGACCTTGTCGATGCCAGAAACCGCTTGTGCTCGGCGCACCGTGTTGATGACGCCTCGGTGGCTGCACGATCCGATCACGACCAGGCCGCGCCCAGCAACATTGAACGCGGTGCCGAGTTCGTGCACGGCATCGTCCACGACGAAATCGACATCGCGCTTGGCAGGCTCGAGCAGCGCGCGATTGCAGTTCTGGCCGGGTAGCATCGCCGTTGGCACCCTAGGCCGTTCAGTCGAGACATAGGGTGTCTCACCCGTGGTGAACCTCCGCCTCCAACAATCTGTGGATCACCCGAGACGATCAAGTTTATACCAGCCTTGGACAGTGCGGGCCGCCGAAAGAGGAGGCGCCGGGCTCCAAGCCGAAGGACTGCCAGCCATCTGCGTCGATGCGCGCCACGCCAAAGCGGCGTTGGACATGGCCACCAACAAGACCGACGCCAACGACGCGGACGGCTTGGCGCATCTGGCGGAGGTCGGCTTCTACCGTGAGGTTCGGGTCAAAGGCTTCGACAGCATGCTGACCCGCACGCTGGTGGCTGCGCGCACCAAGTTGGTCAGGATCAAGACTGAGATCTCCAACCAGATCCGCGGTCTCATGAAGACGTTCGGGCTCGTCATTCCCGCCGGGAAGGGCAGCACGTTCGAGGCCAATGTGAGGGCAAGGCTCGGCGAGCATTCCGAACTGGCCGCCATCATCTTGCCGCTGCTCGAGGCTTGGCGCAGCGTGCGATTGCGCGCAGCCGAACTTACGCGACGCCTGATCGGCGATGCGCGTCAGAGCGAGGCATGCCAGCTGCTCATGACTATCCCAGGCGTCGGTGTCGTCACTGCGACCGCCTTCGCTACGGCTGTGGAAGATCCAGCCAACTTCCGAGGGTCGCGATCCGTAGGTGCCTGGCTCGGCCTGACCACGCGCCGCTACCAATCGGGCCAGGTGGACTACAACGGGCATATCTCCAGGCGCGGCGATCACCAGGTACGAAATCTTCTGTACGAAGCGGCCTGCGTCATCCTGACCCGCAGCTCTGCCGGGAGCACATTACGAGACTGGGGCCTCAAGCTTCGCGAACGCGTCGGCCTCAAGCGCGCCGCCGTCGCGGTTGCGCGTAAGCTCGCGGTCGTGATGCATGCCATGCTCAAGTCAGGCGAGCTGTTCGACAAGACCGCGGGCGCACCAGTTTAGCGACTTCGCCGGCGTGCAGCCGGCGAGCGGATCCGTCCCTGCCGGGACGTGGGCTGAACCATTCCGCTTGATGGGATGCACCGGCATCTGCCGAGTGCGCTGTCCACATAGGAAGGTCCTGTCCGCCGAAGACCCACCGTGCGGCGGCCCTTGCCGACCGCGAAGACGACCCTGAACCCGGCATACGGTCAGCTCAAAATATGCTTGCAAAGGAGGTGGCGATTAGAGACCCCATCACCAGACCAAGGCATACCCGAGTCCTCTGAACATGCGCCGCTGGTTGAAAACCGGACGGCAGCAATTGGGAACGCGTCTGGCGCATTTTTATGACCAGAAATGGGCGCTTAGGCGACCGGCAACTGAGGTCGTCACCGTCAGTTACTCTCCTTTCGCTGGCTGTCCGAGTGCCGACCAGTCCCTAGTACCTCCATCAGCGGAAATGATCGCGTCCATTTGCGAAGCAAGGAGACGGGCAAATGGCAAATCGGCGCCCTTAGCCGCCGCGATCGCGAGGCCGATGTCCTTCCGTCCAAGCTTCAGCGGAAAACCTGCAGGCTCGAACCGCTCCTCGGCGATCATCGGGCCGTAAACGCCGATCATGCGGTTGCCGAAATTTGTTTCCACCAGAAGTTCGGCCATCTTCGCGGGGGACACGCCCTGCGCCGCGGCAATGCGAATCTGCTCGCTGATCGTCTCGATGATAGCGGCGATCCCGAAATTGGCCGCCACCTTGAAGGCCGCCGCCATCACCGGCCGATCGCCCATGCGCAGGGTTTTGGTGCCAATGGCGTCGAACAGCGGCTGGGCCCGGTCCAGGTCGGTTGCGTCCCCGGAGGCGATAATCGACAGGTTGCCCGCCGCCGCGACGTCCGGGCGCCCGAGCACCTGCGCCGAGACGAAACGTTGGCTAGCCCGTCGATGCGCCTCGGTCAGCCTCTCTGTCAGCGCGACGCTGACGGTGCTGCACGAGATGTGAAGGATGTCCGGTCCCGCCGCCAGGATTCCCTCATCGCCGAAGGTTACCGCCTCCAGCGCATCGTCGTTGGCCAGCATCGTGAGGACCAGGCCTCTTTGCGCCGCGTCGACGGGACTTTCCGCGATGGAGGCGCCTCGTCCAGAGAAAGGCTCCGTCTTGGCCTTGTCCCTGTTCCAGACGGTGACAGCGTGCCCGGCGTCGATCAACTGACCAGCCATGCCCGAACCCATCTGCCCCAGCCCGATGAGCGCTATATCCATGCCGCACCTCCTTGCATCCGTACCTGCCATGCACCGACGCCTTGCACTCACACGATAGCGGATATATATGCAATTTGCATATAAAGACACTGTCGAACGGTTCAAGGACGAGCGTGAAAAGCGTGGATCTCTCGACACGGCTAAAGGAGCTGCACGGCGCGCTGCTCGACATCAATGGCGTCATGAACCGGCCGCAGCGTGACCAAGCAATCATCGACGAGGCTGGCATAGCGCTCGATCGCGTGCTCTTCCCGCTGCTCGTGATCGTCGATCGTCGCGGACCGATCGGAGTGGTCGAACTCGCCGACCGCGTCGGGCGCGACTACACCACCTTGAGCCGGCAGCTCGACAAGCTGGAGCGGCTCGGATTGATCGAGCGAAGAGCCGGCGCCAACGATCGCCGTGTCCGCGAGGCGGTCGTTACGCCCATGGGCAAGGCGATGAACGACGCCATCGACGCCGCGCGCGAAAGATTGATGATCGCAGCATTCGCGTCTTGGGGGCGCGAGGACATCGACGAATTGACCCGTCTCATGCGCCGCTTCGCGGATGCGCTGACGGGATGACGTTCGAATTTTCTCCGGGGCTCGACATATGAAGAATCCGACCTTTCTGGTGATTATCGGCAGCACACGTCCCCGGCGCATTGGTCCGCATGTGGCGGATTGGGTGGCGGGGCTCGGCCGGGCGGCCATCTCTGCCGACTTCGAGGTGATCGATTTGCGCGACTGGCCGCTGCCGATGGACGACGAGCCGGACATCCCCGCCCAGGGTCATTATGAGCAGGAGGGTACGCGGGCCTGGAGCCGCAGGGTGGCCTCGGCAGATGGATTCGTCTTCGTGACGCCGCAATATAACTGGGGCTATCCGGCACCACTCAAGAACGCGATCGACCATCTCTACGCGGAGTGGCGAGGCAAGCCCGCTGTGAT
>BACX01000588.1 GCA_000333335.1 Sphingomonas-like bacterium B12
AGCTCGGTCCCGGGGATCCTCTAGAGTCCGCGACGTCGGCGATTGAGAAGCCAGCGGCGCGGCGGCGGAGCGCGATGTAATCGCCCGCCGTGATTTCGGAGGTGACGACGAGGCTCATTGGCCGGCCTTTCGGTTGGCGGCCGGGCGTTCGAAGACCCAGCAGTGACGGACTTTCCCCTCCGGCCGGGTGTTGACGTTCTTCACGTCGACGAACGGGCGGCTCTTGGACGTGCGGAGGTTCTTGAGCAGGTCCGCGTGCGCCGGGATCTTCCAGTTGCGATCGGCACAGCGGGTCTCGAACTCGCCCAGCGACACGGCGATCATCGTGGTGTGATCGCGGTGCAGGTTGATCGGCTTGTCGCACAGTAAAACACGGCGCCATCGAGGGTCGGGAAGCGCAGAACCACGTGGGCGAGTGGATCACAGCCACCGGTCCAGCCGGTCAGCGGATCGACGAACGATCGCGCCCGCGCCGCAAAGCGCAGCCGCCATAGGTTGCGATGTGCCCGGCCGCTCTGGTTGGTTGCGATCCCGACCGGCTCGATGATCGCCAAGGCATCCGGCGGCAGCGCGCTCGAGAAACGGGGCGCGTACGCGTCGTTGTCGTTGGCGGCCAGGTTCGACCGAACATCG
>BACX01000587.1 GCA_000333335.1 Sphingomonas-like bacterium B12
AGCCGGAGCCCGAGAGCGCCACCCGGCAGGCGCTGGGCCTCAACCTCTCCGGCATGACCGACGAGCTGCGCAAGAAGTTCTCCATCAAGGACACCGTGAAGGGCGTGGTCGTCACCCGGGTCGACCCGAACTCGACGGCGGCCGACAAGCGGATCCAGCCCGGCGAGGTGATCGTCGAGGTCGGCCAGGAGGCGGTGAGCACCCCGGCGGAGGTGACCAAGCGGATCGACGCCCTGAAGAAGGATGGGCGCAAGTCGGTGCTGCTGCTGGTGGCGGACTCTAGAGGATCCCCGGGACCGAGCTCGAAT
>BACX01000586.1 GCA_000333335.1 Sphingomonas-like bacterium B12
CGGATCGCGCTGAAGGCCGCGCTGCAGGACGTGCTCGCGCTCCAGGCGCTGCTCGCCAAGGGCCAGCAGGACGAGGCGGCGCTGGCCGTCTTTGCCATGCTGCC
>BACX01000585.1 GCA_000333335.1 Sphingomonas-like bacterium B12
CAGCGTCTGGAAGTTCGAGAAGCCGAACGGCACGTATTCCTCGCGCCACGCGCTCTCGGGGATGCCCTTGCTCTTCCAGTAGCCCTTGAGCTGCTTGTTGATCGTGCGCGGCCAGACGTAGTCCGAGCCGATCATGAAGAACCGCTTCGCCCCGACGCCGTCCGGGCCCATCAGGTAATCGACCGCCGGCAGCACGGAACTGGCGGGCGGCGAGTTCACGTAGACGACGTTCTTGGAATTCTCGTCGCCCTCGAAATGGAGCGGGTAGAACAG
>BACX01000584.1 GCA_000333335.1 Sphingomonas-like bacterium B12
ATTCGAGCTCGGTCCCGGGGATCCTCTAGAGTCCTACGTCCTGGGCATGCTGGTCTCGGCCTTCGCGCTGCGCCCGCTGGTGGGAGGGGCGTGATGGCGGGCGGCTCGCGCACGGAACGGCCGGGCGTCCTCCCGTCCCCCGCGAAGGCGGGCGGGCGAGCGGTCGCGCCCGACGGGTATCTCGGCTGGCCCCAGATCGTCCGCCTCGGCCTCGTCCAGACGGCGCTGGGCAGCGTCGTCGTGCTGATGACCGCCACCCTCAACCGGGTGATGGTGGTGGAAC
>BACX01000583.1 GCA_000333335.1 Sphingomonas-like bacterium B12
AGCTCGGTCCCGGGGATCCTCTAGAGTCCTCGAAGCCCCGCCGCATGCTCTAGAGCACCCGGCGCGGGTCGAGGGCGTCGCGCAAACCGTCGCCGATGAAGTTGATCGACAGCACCGTCAGGAAGATCGCGCCCCCCGGGAACAGCGCCCAGTGCGGGGCGACGTCGAGATGGTCCTTGGCGTCGAACAGCAGCCGCCCCCAGGTCGGGATGTCGGGCGGGAAGCCGAGCCCCAGGAAGGAGAGCG
>BACX01000582.1 GCA_000333335.1 Sphingomonas-like bacterium B12
GACTGTAGAGTATGCAAAATCAGAACTGTGTATGTTATTTTGTATTTTGGCGATGNTCGTTGAACTTGTTGTTTTGAATATCAAAAACTTGTTNGAGAAATACTATTTCTCTTCTGGGCACCATTTCACTAGGGCCTCGAAAGCCCTAGGCGCTATTGGAATTAAAGGTTTTTTCGGGAGCGTCTGGTGCAAACGTGCCAGGACGAAAGCCTTTGTATTCCTGCCTGCATGGGGCGCCCAACGGCGTCTGTTATTCCCGCATGGGCATCCCCGGCGAGCTTCGCCGTTTATGGGCTGACGCCGCGTCGTCACTCGTTACGACCGCCGCCCAACCGCATTCCCTCTCGGCGATTGCACTCGCTGCCACCGTCATCTTCTGGATCCGATCGGTGAGTCCTGACCCTAGCGCGTCATGACGTGCCCCAATTGCCGCCGAAGCAGCGCTTTGATCTCGTCCGTCACCGGTCCGCGCAGGCCCCGGCGGGGCGCCGGGATGTAATCACTGTCGCCATCGAAGACCGTTTGCTCGAAAATCGCCCGCCA
Organism: Sphingomonas-like bacterium B12; assembly: GCA_000333335.1. GTDB lineage: Bacteria > Pseudomonadota > Alphaproteobacteria > Sphingomonadales > Sphingomonadaceae > Solisphingomonas. The sequence goes on from BACX01000582.1 coordinate 544, forward strand.
GGCGGCCCGTTGCCGTTCCGGCAGATCGCCGATCGCGAGCCGGGCGTGGACCAGTGCGTCGATCGGCGCGAGGCCGGGTTGGGGCGGTGGCGTGGTGCTCCACCAGTAATTGGCGAGCATGTTGAACGCATCGAGCGAGCGGACGTGATGCCACCACATATAAGGGATGAAGATCGCGTCGCCCGGAGCCAGATCCGCCGTCTCGGCCTGCTCCAGCGCGGCCGCGAAGCGCGGGAAGCGCTCAAGTTCCGGTGCTTCGGCATCGACGAGGCTGACCGGCGTACCAGCCGGCGTGAATTCGAATGGCCCGATATAGAGATTGCCGGCCTGTTCGGGCGGAAACAGGGTGAACCGCCGACGCCCGGCGACCACGACGGCGATATTTTCCATTACGTCATGATGGGTGGCGACCACCACGCGATTGCCGATCCACACCCTCGGGCCGATGGCGGGATCGACCAGATCGATCGCGTTCTCCTCGGCAAAGCCGGGCAGCGCTTCGCGAGCGGCGAGCGACTGTGTCGCGAGGGCGGGCGGCTCGGGCAGTTCCGCGGCGTCGGCGATCCGGCTCAGCAGGGTGCCGACCGATCCGTTCTCGCGCGCGAAGTTGAGGCCGGTCATGCCCGCATCGTAGAAGATGCGGCCGCCGATCTCCGGCGGGCCGACGATCATCTCGCAGGGCGAGTGCGCGCCGAATGTCGTGACATAGGCCTCGACGCCGCCGTGCCGGGCGGCCGCTCGCACCGCCGGCCAGCCGGCGGCGAGGCCGCGGAATATCGCCGGGCGCCCGGAACGCAGGATCTCGTTCTCGAAGTGGGCCCGATCAATGCCCTCCACCTCCCGTATGGCGCGCATGAAATCCCCTGTTACGGCGCTCAGGCGGCCTCGCGACCGGCGATCCAGCTTCGCCTTACATTCCAGCCATCATCCACCAATATCAGATCCGCCGCCAGGCCGGGCGCGATCGCCCCGGTACGGTCGGCGAGCCCGAGGAAGGTCGCGGGCGTGGAGGAGGCCATGGCGACGGCGCGGCGCAGGTCGATGCCGGTCTGGGCGATCATGTTGGACACCGCGGCGGCCATCGTCAGGGTCGATCCGGCGAGCGTGCCCCCGGCGTCGACCAAACGATCCCCGTCGCGCCGGATCTCGCGACCCTGGAGGAGGAAATGATCGCTGTCGGTGCCGGTCAGCGCCATCGCGTCGGTGACGAGCATCAGGCGCTCATGCCCCTTGGCCTTGAGCGCGATACGGATCACCGCCGGATGGACGTGATGGCCGTCCACGATCAGGCCGGCCGTCGTGCGATCGTCTTCAAGCGCAGCGCCCGTCATGCCGGGCGCGCGGTTCACCAGCGGCGACCTCGCGTTGAACAGATGGGTGAAGCCGCTCACCCCCTCGCCGATCGCGCGGCGCACGACATCGTAATCCGCCTCGCTGTGCCCGGCCGCGACGATGACGCCGGCGGCAACGAGCGCGGAGATGTCGCCTGGCGAAACGCACTCCGGCGCCAGCGTCACCAGCGTCTTGCCGTGCCTGGCCGAGCCAAGCAGCGCGATCGCGTCCTTGTCGATGCGGCGCAGGCGGGTGGCATCGTGGATGCCGCGCCGGGCGAAGCTGAGGAACGGACCCTCGATATGGATGCCCAGGACACCCGGCACGTCCGCCTCGATCGCATCGTCGACCGCGCGGATCGCGGCGGCGACCACATCGAGATCGTCGCTGATCAGCGTCGGCAGCAGGCCGGTGGTTCCGAAGCGGCGATGCGCGCTGGCTATGGTCGCGATCGTCTCGACGGTGGGCGCGTCGTTGAACAGCACGCCGCCGCCGCCGTTCACTTGGGTGTCGATGAAGCCGGGCAGCAGCATCGCGCCGCCGCAGTCGACGATCGTCGCACCGGCGGGCGGTTCGGACGAGACGGAGCGGATGTGGCCGTCCGCCATGGTGACCGCCAGCCCTTCGCGCAGCCCCTGAGGCAGCAGCACGCGGGCATTTACGAGCGCGGTTTCCATCACAGCGTCTCGGTCACCTTCGCGAGATGCGGCGGGCGATCCGGATCACGACCGCGCGCGACGGACAGCGCATTGGCCAAGCGGTAGAAGCTCTCGATCAGCAGGATCGGCTGGATCAGCGGATCGGCCGTCAGCACGGGCAGCTTAAGGCCTGATGTGCCGTCCGGCAGACCGGCCGTCATCAGCGCGGCGTTCCGCACGCCAAATTCGGCGGCCAACGCGGAAACGCTGTCCAGCGATTCGTCGCTCTGGCCGAGCAGCAGGACGGGAAAGCCGTTCTCGACCAGCGCCATCGGCCCGTGGCGGACCTCTGCCGCGCTGAACGCCTCGGCATGGAGCCCGCAGGTCTCCTTGATCTTGAGCGCCGCCTCCTGTGCGATGCCATAGCCATGGCCGCGACCGACGACGTAGAAGCTGCTCGCACCTTCGAGCATGGGCAGCGCGGCCGACCAATCGAGCGCCCAGGCGCGATCGAGGGCGTCCGGCAGCGCATCCAGCGCCGCGGCGATGGCTGGCGCCTGCGTCCATTCGGCAATCAGGTGGAGGAGGGCGGAAAGCGACGCAACGAACGACTTGGTGGCCGCCACGCTCCGTTCCGGACCGGCGCACAGCGGGATGGCGATGTCCGCGATGGCGAACAACGGCGAGGTCTCGTCGTTGACCAGTGCGATCAGCAGCGCGCCGCGCGCCTTCGCGGCTTCGGCAGCGGCGACCAGATCGGGGCTGCGACCGGACTGGGAGATGGCGATCATCACCGTGCCCGCCATGGCCGGCGCGGCATCATAAACCGACGCGATCGAGGGTGAGGCCGATCCGGTCAGCACGCCGGCCTGTGTCTCGATCAGGTAGCGACCGAAGGTGGTGGCGTTGTCCGAACTGCCGCGTGCCAGCGTGCTGACAGCGGTGGGGCGCAAGGCCCGCAGCCGTTCACCGAGAGCCGCCATCGCTGGACGGTTGCGGTCTATCTGGCGTCGCACGACCGCGCCGGCTTCGCTCGCTTCGCGGAACATCAGGGTGCTGTCGGCAGACAATGCGAAAGGCTCAATCAACGGAAGGCTCCGGTACGGTTCATTGCGGCGCGGCCTGGAGTTCGGCCACGAAATCATAGGAGTCGCCACGATAATAGGACTGGGTGAACTCCACCGTGCGTCCATCGGCGGCGAAGCCCCGTCGCTCGATCAGCAGCCCTGCCGCGTGCTCGGCGATGCCCAGCAGCGAAGCCTGTTCCGCGGTGAACAGAACGGCGCGCAGGCGCTGGAGCACGCGGACCGGGCGGGCCGTGCCCAGCGCCGCATAGAGGGAGGTATCGACCACCTCAAGCGATGACAGCGATGCGGCCGGGACGGTGGTATATTCGAGCGCCATCGATACATCGTCGGCATAGCGAATTCGCGAAAAGCGATAGACGGCGCTGCCCGGGCTCAGCCCCAGCGCCATCGCTTCCTCGGGGCTCACCACGCCCTCGGATCGGGACAGCCACGCACTGGACGGGCGGCGGCCGCGGCTCTCCATATCCTCGGTAAAGGAGGATATGGTCGCAAAATTCTTCTCGACGCGGGTGGCGACGAAGGTGCCGGCACCCCGCCGCCGCGTCAGCAGCCGCGCGTCGACCAGCCCGTCCAGCGCCTTGCGGATCGTGACGCGCGAAAGGTTGTATGCCTCGGCCAGATCACGCTCGGGCGGCAGCGCCTCGTCGGGCTGCAGCACGTGGCGCTCGATGGCGTCGCGCAGCAGGCGCTGGAAGCGAAGGTAAAGTGGCGCGCTGTCGCCATCTCTCAGCATCCCCACCCGTTCTACGAACATATCCACTCCCCGAGAATGCAACCCTCATGCATCAAGATAGATACCAATACAATGCCTAGTACCAAAAAAGTTTTGATTGGGATCATTTTTGGTATTGCAATCTCATTACGATGACCTCCTTATTGCGTCAGAGGCTCGACGTAGCAGCAAATTGTGACGCGAGTCCGGGGAATGGCGCAGGAATTGGCCTCTGATTGGCCTTCACCTGCTCAAAAGGGGAAGCGGGACATGACAGGAGCAAGCAAGACGCTGTGGACGGTATCGGCCAGTCTGGCCGCCCTCGTAACGGCAATGCCGTCGATCGCGCAGGATGCGGCCTCACCCGGCTCGAGCCAGCAGGATCCGGCGAAGACCGTCACCCCTGATCAGATCCAGGGACCGGTCGGCCGGGCGCAGATGCAAGGTGGCGATCCCGGTCGCGGCGAGATCGTCGTCACCGGCATCCGTGCGTCGATCCAGGCCTCCCTCAACCAGAAGCGCAGATCGGACATGGTGTCCGAAGTCATCACCGCGCAGGATATCGGCAAGTTCCCGGACAAGAACGTCGCCGACTCGCTCGGCCGCCTCACCGGCGTCAATGTCGTGACCGGATCGGCCAATGCCGGCGGCTTCGGCGAAAACCAGTCGGTCTCGATCCGCGGCACCGACCCGAACCTCAATCTCACCTTGCTCGACGGGCACGGCATCGCCACCGGCGATTGGTTCGTGCTGGACCAGCAGAATGGCGGGCGCAGCTTCAATTTCTCGATGCTGCCGTCCGAGCTCGTCGGCAGTCTCGAAGTGTACAAGTCCTCCGAGGCGGATCTTCCCGAAGGCGGTGTCGGCGGAACGATCAACGTCCACACCCGCCGCCCGCTGGACATGAAGTCCGGCACGATCAGCCTCACTGGCCAGGGCGTGCACAATGATCTGGCGGGTGGATGGCAGCCGCAATTCTCCGGGGTGGCAAGCTGGAAGAACGAGGCCGGCACGTTCGGCATTCTGGCGTCCGGCTTCTATGAGAAGCGCGATTTCCGCCGCGATGGCCAGGAGTTCCTGGGCTATGCCGGCGCCCCCAACTTCAACGGCACCGGCCAGACCGTCTATTACCCGACCCTGATCGGGAACGCGTATTTCACCCAGCAACGGATCCGCAAGGGCGGCAACCTCGCCGCGCAATGGAAGCCGAGCGACCGGCTGGAAGTGAACCTCACCGGCCTCTACACCCGGATGGATGCGAACAACGTCAATGTGAACAGCATGGCGTGGGTGTCGAACGTGATCGGCGCGAACTCGACGCCGGGCACGCCGGGTTACACGCTGGGCGACTACACGACGTACCAGGCCAATGATGGCAACACCTACCTGACCTCCGCATCGTGGGGTGGCACCACCGCCAACGGGACGCCGGTGAACGGCAAGGTGCAGGACGATATCTTCCGCTCCGCTTATTCCTCGACCTGGAACGCCGATCTCGCGACCAAGTGGCGCGCGACCGACGCGCTCACGCTGGAAGGCGACATCGGATATACCAAGGGCAAGGGCGCGACGACCGACACCGAAGCGTGGGAGACCTATTGGCACACCGGCATGAGCTATGCCTTCGATGGCAAGCATGCCGATCTGAGCTTCCCCGATCTTCCCACCGACACCAGCTCGGCCGCCTATCTGGACAATTATTACAGCTATAGCTGGGGCGGCAAGATCATCTCCCCGGACAAGGAATTCTATGCCAAACTCGATGCCGAATATGCCATCAACAATGGTTGGCTGAAGTCGATCAAGGTCGGCGGCCGCTACACCGATCACAAGCGTTCACTGGATTACACGGCCTATAGCTGGGCCGGCAACACCACCTGCGCGACCTCCGGCACCTGTACGCTGGGGTCGGTCTATTCGGGGCAGATGACACCTGGCAATTATTCGGACGGGATCGCCGGGGCGCCGCCTTATCCGCTGGCTGATCGCGACAAGGTTCTTGCCGAGCTGGCCACCAACGGCGGCCGCCAGTTCGCTTTCTATCCGCCGCAGAGCTTCTCCGTCCGGGAGAAGGATGCCGCGGTCTATGCGATGGCCAAGGTCGGGAACGATCGCAGCTGGCGCGGCAACATCGGTGTCCGCGCGGTGCACACCGACCTCTCCACCGTGCAATATTCGCCGAACGCGCCGGACATCACGATCGTCAACCAGTTCGGCCGGTTCGGAGAGGTGGACGACAGCAGCAAATATTGGGACGTGCTGCCGAGCGCCAACCTCACCTACAACGTCACCGACAAGATGCTGGTGCGCGGCGCCGTGGCCAAGGTGATGTCGCGGCCGGGTTATGCACAGCTCGCAGGTGCATTCAGCCTCGACGATCTCGGCCTCAGCGGCACCGCGGGCGGCAACCCGCATCTCAAGCCTTATCGCGCCTGGCAATATAATCTGGATGCGGAATGGTATTATGCGCCGCAGGCGCTGTTCTCGATCGGGTTGTTCGCGCTCGACATCCAGAATTACATCACGTCCACCACCACCACGCAATTCTACCGCACGCAGCAGCATCCGGACGGCGCGAACTTCGTCGTGACCGCACCGATCAACGGCGGAAGCGGCACCAACAAGGGTGTCGAGGTGAACTGGCAGCAGCCGCTCAAATGGGGCTTCGGCATCATCGCCAATTACACCTATTCCGATGCGCAGAAGAGCAAGTCGTCGCTTCAGGCGATCGACGGCGGCAATCGGGCGATCGACGGCAACAGCAAGCACACGTACAACCTGACCGGCTATTTCGAGAACAAGCTGCTGTCGCTGCGCGTCGCTTACAGCTATCGTTCGAAGTTCCGGTCGGGCGTCGACCGCTCCACGCCGATGTGGCAGGACTCCTACGGCCAGCTGGACGGGTCGCTGCTGATCCACGTCGTTCCGCACGTCGATTTGTCGTTCGACGCGCAGAACATCACCAATTCCAAACTTTACTACTTCGTCGGCGACAAGAATGTGCCACGCGCATATTATAACAACGGCCGGACGGTTTATGCCGGTGCCCGTCTGAACTTCTGAGGCAGGATGGGACGGCGGCACAGGAAAGGCCCGGAATGCGTGTGACCTTGCGTATCGCCGCCGTTCTCGCCCTCTTTGCGGGACCGGCGGCGGTGGTGGCGGCACCGCCGGCTCCGGCTCCGGCTCTGTTGCTCCCCTTGCCCGCGTCCATGATTACGGGCGAAGGCAGCTTCCCGCTGCGCGGCGCGTCGCTGGTGGCAAAAGATGCGGGCGAACGGGCGGCGGCGGACAGGTTCGTGGCGCTGCTCGATCGATCGGGAGCCGCGAAGCTCGGCGGCTCCGCTGCCACGATCCGCTTCCAGCGGGACACGTCGATAGACGGCGAAGAAGCCTATCGGCTGGAGGTGACGCCAAGTACCGTCACCGTGCGGGCCAGCACCGATGCCGGGCTTTTCTACGGGGCGGAAACGCTGTTCCAGCTGGCCGCGTCCGCCAGTGACGGCCGCATCGCCGCCGTCACCATCGACGACAAGCCGGCGTTCGCCTGGCGCGGCATGATGCTGGACAGCGTCCGTCATTTCCAGCCGCCCGCCTATATCGAACAATTGCTCGACCGGATGGCGACCGAGAAGCTCAACGTCTTCCATTGGCATCTGACCGACGATCAGGGTTGGCGCATCCCGATCGATCGCTATCCGCGGCTGATCGCGGTCGGCGCATGGCGCACGCCGGCCGGCGCCGAAGGGCGTGATCCCAAAACCGGCAAGCCGGTGCGCTATGGCGGCTTTTACACGAAGGACGAGATCCGCAGGATCGTCGCCTATGCCGCCGCCCGCCACATCACGATCGTTCCCGAAATCGAGATGCCGGGCCACGCCACGGCGATGGTCGCGGCCTATCCGGAGCTTTCTTCCACGCCGACGCCGCCGACCGTGCCGAGCTCGGACTGGGGCGTGCTGCCCAATTTGCTCAACCCGAACGATACCACCTTCACCTTCGTCGATCATGTGCTGGACGAGGTGATGGCGCTGTTCCCCGGCCAATATATCCATGTCGGCGGGGACGAGGCGCCCAAGGATCAGTGGAAGGCCAATCCGCGTATCCAGGCGCAGATCAAGGCGCTCGGCCTCAAGGACGAGGATGCCCTGCAAGGCTGGTTCACGGCGTGCATCGGCGACTATCTCCAGAAGCATGGCCGCCGCCTTATCGGTTGGGACGAGATCCTGGGGGGAGGCGTGCCCGCCGATGCGACGGTGATGTCGTGGCGCGGCATGGACGGGGCGCTCAAGGCCGCGCATCTCGGCCATGATACCGTGCTTGCGCCGGCACCGATGCTCTATCTCGACAATCGGCAGAGCGACTCCCCCGACGAGCCGCCGGGGCGCGGAGATATCGAGGGGTGGCGCAAACTCTATGGTTTCGAGACGGCTCCTCCGTCCTTGAGCGTCGACGAGCGGCGCCACATTCTCGGCCTTCAGGTCAATCTGTGGACCGAACATCTCGGCACCACGGATTTCGTCGATCGCATGATCTGGCCGCGCGCCGCGATCCTGGCCGAACTCGGCTGGTCGCCGTCGGCCCAGCGCGATTGGAGCCCCTTCGCCCGCCGCCTGAAAACGGAAATGGCGCGTTGGCAGGCGCTGGGCTGGAGCTATGATCGAACTCCGCTCGAGCCCGAAGCCAAGCTCGACAGTGGCACGATCACATTGTCGCAGCCCGCTGAAATGGGGGAGATCCACGTCACCACCGACGGTAGCGAACCGACGGTTCGTTCGCCGCTCTACACGGCGCCGATCACCTTCACCGGCACCAACCGGGTGGCTGCACAGAGCTTCCTCGACGGTGCGCCGCTTGGGCTGCCGCGCCGCTGGACTTTCGACGATGCCAGTCCCTTCACCCGCGCCGCGACCGCCATGCAATTGTGCTCCAACAAGCTGCCGCTGCGTATTCAGGATGACGGTGCGACCAACGGCGTTCGCCGCATCCTGTGGGGCGACGTGATGCAGGCCTGCTGGATCTGGCCCAAGGCGAAGCTCGACGGCGTGCGCTCGATCGTCGCCGATGTCGGTAGCGTGCCCTTCAACTTCGCGCTGGGTGCCGATCTGGCGAGTGTCACGTTCCGCGCGCCGACGACCGCTGCGGGCGAGCTGGAGGTGCGGCGGGATGGCTGTGACGGCCCCCGCATCGCCGTCATCCCGCTCGCGCCCGCGGCCCGCTCGACGGGCGTCACCAGGCTGTCCGCGCCGCTTCCCGTCGCGGTGCAGGGTGAGCACGATCTCTGCATGACGTTTACCCAAAGGACGCCGAACCCGCTGTGGCTGCTCGACCGACTGACCCTGAACCGATGACGCCATCCATGACCGGCCCGATCGAGAGTCCGCTGGCCGGCTGGTTGACGAGCCTGGATGCGGTGCCCGACCCGGTGTTCGCCGAACGCATGTTGGGAGATGGCGTGGCGATCGACCCGATCGAGGGCATCGTGCGCGCGCCCTTCGCCGGGCATATCGTCACGCTGCACCCGGCGCGTCATGCGGTGACGATGGAGAGCGATGACGGCGCGGTGCTGCTGATCCATGTCGGCCTGGAAACGGTGACGCTCGGGGGCGAGGGCTTCGTCGCGCATATTGCCGAGGGCGATCGGGTGAAAGCGGGGGACAGGCTGCTCTCCTTCGATCTGGATGAAGTGGGCCGGCGCGCCCGGAGCCTGATCACGCCCATCGTTCTGACCAATGGCGACGCGTTCGATCTTACGCCTGTCCAGAGCGACCGATTGATCGCGATCGGCGAGCCGCTGTTCGAGCTGGTGCCGCGCTCGATCACCGCGCAAGCGATCGTCGACGGCCCGGTCGTGGAGCGCGCGCTTGTCCTGCCGCTGCGCCACGGGCTGCACGCCCGCCCTGCCGCGCGTATCGCCGAGTGTGCCCGCGGCTTCGCGGCGCGCGTCGACATCGTGGCAGCGGATGGCCGCACCGCCTCCGCACTGAGCCCCGTCGCGATGCTGGCACTGGCCTTGCCGCATGGCGCGCGGCTGAACCTGCGTGGCGTGGGGCCGGACGCCGAGGAGGCTGTCGCAGCGGTCGCGGCGCTGATCGAGGGTGGCATGGGCGAAGGGCTGGCCATCGCGCCGGTGGCCATCGCGGAGCCGCAGTCGGCACCGTTGCCGGAGTGCCTCCACGGTGTCACGGCTGCCCCTGGGCTGGCGCACGGCCCGGCGTGGCAACCCGTCCGTCCGCGATTCGATATCGCCGAACAGGGGCAGGGTGCCGAGCAGGAGCGCGGGGCGCTGGACAAGGCGCTCGATATCCTGCGTACCGCTCCCGTCGCGGGCGACGGGGCCGCGGCATCGATCGCGGCAGCGCATCGGGCGTTTCTCGACGATCCGGAGCTTCTCGCCGCGGCCGACCGGGGGATCGCGTCCGGACAGAGCGCGGGCTTCGCCTGGCAGCAGGCGATCGGGCAATTCATCGGGTTGCTGGGCGGGGCGGGGGACGCGCGCTTCGCCGAACGGATCGACGATCTGCGCGATCTCGAAGGCCGCGTGCTGGCGGTATTGACCGGCACGCCAACCACCGTCGCGGCGCCGGATGGTGCGATACTCGTGGCGCAGGACGTCCTGCCGTCGCAGCTGATCGCGCTCGCCACGAGCAACCTTGCCGGTATTGCGACCGGCGGTGGCGGGCCGACCTCGCATGTCGCCATCATTGCGGCCGGCCTTGGCCTGCCGATGCTGTCGGCACTCGGCCCGGACGTCGCGCGGATCGCGGATGGTACGATGTTGCTTCTCGATGCCGGCACCGCTACGCTGACCATCGATCCGCCTGCCGAGATCCTGGCGACGAGCCGCGCCGCCGCCGGCCGGGCCGCGGCGTTCCGCGCCGAGGCGCAGACCCGCGCCGATGAGCCGGCGCTGACGAGCGATGGCGCCCGCATCGAGCTTTTCGCCAATCTCGGGTCTATAGAGGACGCGCGGGCGGCGATACGCGGGGGCGCCGAAGGGTGCGGGCTGCTCCGCACCGAGTTCCTGTTCCTCGATCGACCGACTCCGCCCGACGAGGAAGAGCAGCTATCGACCTATCAGGCGATCGCTGACGTCCTCGATGGTCGTCCCCTGATCGTTCGCACGCTCGATATCGGCGCCGACAAGCCCGCGCCATATCTGCCGCTACCGCCCGAGGAAAATCCGGCGCTCGGCCTGCGCGGCCTTCGGCTCGGCCTGGCCCGGCCGGAGCTGCTGGAGACGCAATTGCGCGCGCTTGCCCGTGTGACGGGGGACGTGAAGATCATGTTGCCGATGGTGATCGAGCCAGCCGAAGTCCGTCGCGTTCGTGCGATGCTGGCCACGGTCTCCGACGCGCCGCCGTCGCTTGGCATCATGGTCGAAACGCCCGCCGCGGCGACCCTTGCCGATGCGCTGGCGGCGGAGGCCGACTTCTTCTCGATCGGCAGCAACGATCTCAGCCAATATGCGCTGGCGATGGACCGCGGCAATCCGGCCATCGCCGCGCGGCTCGATGCGCTGCATCCGGCGGTGCTCCGGCTGATCGCGGCGACTGTCGAGGGTGGCGCCACGCGCGATCGCTGGACGGGCGTTTGCGGCGGCGTCGCGGCGGATCCGCTGGCGGTGCCGATCCTGGTCGGGCTCGGGGTCACCGAATTGTCGGTGCCCCCGTCGGCGGTCGCGGAGACCAAGGAGCATGTGCGTCGCACCAGCCTGTGCACGGCGCGCGATCTGGCGAAAGCCGCGCTCGCGGCCGATGGTGCGGAGGCGGTGCGGGCTCTGGCACGGGCCTATATCGAGGACACAAAGGCATGAAGATCTCGGTCCAGGCGCTCCAGCCGCTCGGCCGCGCGCTGATGCTGCCGATCGCGGTGCTGCCCATCGCGGGGTTGCTGCTGCGCCTTGGTCAGCCCGATCTGTTCAACATTCCCTTCGTCGCGGCGGCGGGTGCGGCGGTGTTCGACAATCTCGGCCTGCTCTTCGCGGTCGGCATCGCGTCCGGATTCGCGCGGGACGGCAACGGCGCGGCGGGGCTGGCGGGCATCGTCTGCTTCCTCGTCGCAACGCACGGTGCGGCGGCACTGCTGAGCGTCCCTCCTCAAACGGGTGCGGGACTGCCCGCCGACGCGTTGTCGCTCGCGATCGACGCATTCCGGACCAAGGCAATCGACAAGATATCGGTGCCGATCGGGATTCTTTCGGGCATCCTTGCCGGCAGCGCCTATAATCGCTGGTCGGGCATGCGCCTGCCCGATTACCTGTCTTTCTTCGGCGGGCGTCGCTTCGTGCCGATCGTATCCGGCGTCGGCGGGCTCGTGCTCGCGGCCGTAATCGGCTTCGCCTATTCGGCGATCGCCACCGGAATGGATGCGCTGAGTTACGGCATCATCCACTCGGGGGCGGGCGGGCTATTCCTGTATGGCGTGCTGAACCGGCTGCTGATCGTCACCGGCCTGCACCATATCCTCAATAACGTCGCCTGGTTCATCGTGGGCGATTTCCACGGTGCGACCGGCGATCTCAACCGCTTCTTCGCCGGCGATCCGAGTGCGGGTGCGTTCATGACCGGCTTTTTCCCGGTCATGATGTTCGGCCTCCCCGCAGCCTGTCTCGCCATGTACCATGCCGCCCGGCCCGATCGGCGCAAGGCCGTCGGCGGCATGCTGCTGTCGATGGCGCTCACCGCGTTTCTGACGGGGGTCACCGAGCCGATCGAATTCACGTTCATGTTCCTGGCGCCGGTGCTCTACGGCCTGCACACGCTGATGACCGGGCTGTCGATGGTCGTCATGAACCTGCTTGGCGTGAAGCTCGGCTTCACCTTTTCGGCTGGGCTCCTGGATTATGCGCTGAACTTTTCCAAGTCGACGCGACCGCTGCTGCTGGTGCCGGTCGGCCTCGTCTATTTCGCGCTTTATTATGGCGTGTTTCGCTGGACGATCGCGCGCTTCGACATCAAGACGCCGGGCCGCGAGGCCGAAGAGGCGCCGAACGCGGGAAGCGACGGGGACGATGCGCAGGCCGAGCGCGGCGCGGCGTTCGTGGTGGCACTCGGCGGTGCGGCGAACCTCGCGTCGATCGACGCCTGCACGACGCGATTGCGGCTGGTGATGCGTGATCAGACGAAGGTGGACGAGGCGCGGCTGCGCGCGCTTGGCGCGAAAGGCTTCGTCCGTCCTTCCGCCGATGCCCTGCAGGTCGTGCTGGGGCCGGTCGCCGACATGGTGGCGGACGAAATGCGCCGCTTCGCGGGATCGCCCATCATCGCCGCACCCATCATCGCCACGCCCGTTGCGATGGCCGCAACGAACGATTTGTCCGCACGGGATGCGGTGGCATGGATTGCGGCGCTGGGGGGCAAGGCGAATATCCTTTCGGTCACGGCCAATCCGAGCCGCCTGATGCTGGTGCTTCAGGATCGCGCGCTTGCCGACGAGGCGGCATTGGGCTCGCTCGGGCTGCGCGCCACGGCGTCATCGGATCATGGCGTACTCCACCTGCTCGTCGATGAGGCCGAACGGATCGGCCGGACACTGGCCGCATGAGCGATGCACCGACCATAAGCGGCCCGCGCAATCCGCACGACGGCGCAGGACGCCGTCTCGCCTCGCTCGACCTGTTGCGTGGATTGACCGTGCTCGGCATGATCATCGTCAACAGCACGGCCGGCGTGGCGCGGCGGGACGGGCCGGTATTTCCGCTGCTGCTTCATGCCGAATGGTCGGGATTCACCATCGCGGACAGCATCTTCCCGGCCTTCATCCTGATGGTGGGAGTCTCGATCGCGATATCCTCGCGCGGCACGCCGCCGACGACGCGGATATTGGTGCGTGCCGGCAGGCTGATTTTGGTCGGCCTGTTCCTCTCCAACATGTTCTGGCTGTACGACAGCACCACCTATCATCTGCGCCTGCCGGGCGTGCTGCAGCGGATCGGGATCACCTATGCGGTGGTGGCGCTGATCTATCCGCGTACCGGCTGGCGCGCGCGGGCGGCGCTCGCCGCCGGCATGTTGCTGGCTTACTGGCCGCTCTGCCTGCTGCCGTCACCGGATGGCCTGCCCACCGATATCTGGATGCGAGGCCATAACTTCGTTTCCTGGTGCGATCGCGCGGTGCTGGGCGGCACACGCTTCGTCGCGGGCCCGGACGGCTACGATCCGGAAGGGCTGCTGAGTACGTGGCCGACCATCGCGCAGGCGCTGATCGGCACGTTGATCGGCGACTTCATCCGCCGTGGCTCACCGCCGCGTGAGGTGGCCAGGATGATGGCATTGGCGGGTGCTGCGTCGATTGTGGCGGGCATCGGCTGGGGCATGCTGTTCCCGATCGCCAAGAATCTCTGGACCAGTCCGTTCGTGCTGGTGTCGTCGGGAATAGCGCTGATGGCGCTGGCGGCGTTCCACATCGTGTTCGATCGCGGTGATGCGCCGGTGCGCAAGGGCGGCCTGCTCGGCCCGTTCGGGCGGAACGCCATCGCCGCCTACACCCTGCACGAGGTCACCGCCTTCATCCTGACGTCGGATGCGCTGCAATGGCCGTTCCGCCAGCTCGCGCCGGTCGTCGGCACGCGGATCGCGGCGTTGGCGCCGGTGCTGATCTTCACCGCGCTCGTCTGGTGGCCGATCGCGGCAATGGACCGGCGCGGCTGGTATCTGAAGATCTAGCCCTCGTAGCCACCAAACCGCATGGCGCTGGCCAAGATCGGCATGATCGGGGCGAGCTGCTCCGCGTAGTTTTTCCAGCGCCCGATCGATCGGGTGTGCAGCGGTTCGCGCACCTGCGCATAGCTCGGCGTCGGCGCGTGACGTCGATTCTCGTGAAAGCAGGCCTGTGCAGGCTCCGCGGCGAGCCCGACATGCGCCATCAGCCGACCGGTCTCGCCCGACTGATCGGCGATGAAACGCTCATACGAGAAGACATGAGGGGCGATGTCGAGCCGGTTGCGGTAGGTCTCCGTCAGCGCCGAGCTCGCGGCAAGTTGATGCGCCGCGTCTTCGATCCGATAGCCACATTCATAGCCGTGGGTCATGTCGTGCATCATGATCGAGACCAGTGTATCGAGCGGGTGGCGCCGAACCGCCACCAGCGGCGCCTCCGGGAACGCGCTGCGGATCAGCGGCAGGAAGGTCTCGTTGAGCGGCATCTTGTCGGTGAACAGGTCGACTCCAGGCCGGCGCAACCCATGGCCTTCGGCACGACCGAGGTAGTAGTCGCGAAACAGCGCGGGCAGATGATGATGGTCGGCCGCCGACAGTCGCCCGAAACCCTGCGGGAAGGGCGATCCCGTCTCACGGGCGGCGAAATCCGCCAGTTCGGCGATGAAGGGTAATTCTCCCCCGGCGCGGATGCGATGGTGGCTGGAGAGCAGTTGTTCGGCCATCGTCGTGCCCGATCGCGGCATGCCCAGGATGAAGAGCGGCTGCGGGCCTTCGCGACGAGCCGGCCGGGGTGCATCGGGCATCGTGATCGCTGCCAATCGGGAGAAATGTTCTTCGACGGCGGCCTTGTCGTATCGGCGGCCTGAAGCCGCGGCGAGCGCAGCCTTGCCTGCTACGAAATCCTCCCAGGCCTCGCTGTGGCGTCCGGTCCGATCGCGTAGCCTGCCCCGCAACAGATGCGCAGCGCCGCTCATGGCGGGCAGGGCATCTAGCCGCGCCAGCGCCTCTTGCCATCGGGCGCCTTGCGACAACAGGGTGGCGCGCAGCAGTAGCGTATCGCGCCCCTCGCGCCGGGCCAGGCGTTCGGCTTCGTCGAGCGCCTGTTCCGCGGCATCCAGAGCACCGCGCTGCTCGGCGACCTCGGCGACCAGGACGGCGGCGGCAAGCATCCCGGGTGCTGCGTGACGCGCTTCTGCCGCCATCGCCGAAGCCTCTTCCAGCGCGCCCTGCCGCATCAGGTTGCGGGCAAGATTGGTCAGCATCTGCGGGTGACGCCCGGCGAGGGCGATGGCACGGCGCAGATGCCAGGCGCCCTCGACCAGTCTCTCGCGACCGGAGAGGAAGACGCCGAGCATGGCATGGGCGTCGGCATGGGCGGGATCGGCTGCGATCGCGGTGCGGACCTCGATCTCCGCTTCGGCTGGCCGACCGGCATCGAGCAGGAGACGCGCGAGATCGTCACGCGCCCACCCCGCATCGGGCGCCAGCACGAGGATCTCGCGCAACCCGGCTTCAGCGGCAGCGTAATCCTGCCGCGCAAGCGCCGCCAGCACGAGAACCTCGCGCGCGTCCACCGATTGCGGATCGCCTGCGAGCAGTCGGCGCGCTATCGCCTCGGCCTCGGCGATCCGGTTTGCGCCGAGCGAGGCGCGGGCGGAATCAATGGTCGGCATCATCGGCACCACCATAGCGGATCGCACCGATCCGCCGAGCCCTCAGTTCTTCGAGATCGAAGTATCGTACTCGGGCGAAGACGTGCCGACCTTCACCGCATCACGCCGATGGTAGAGCGCACTCCCTTGGACGCCATGAGGTTCCTGACACGGAAACCGTCTGGCCTTCGACTCGTGCGTGGGGCCGTCTGAACGGCTTTCCGCGATGAATGTCGTTCAACGCACCATTATCCGATAGCCGCGCGCCGATATCCACTCGTTCATGTGGATCGTCGTCGAAGCAAAACCCCGACGGTCCGATTTCGATCGGCTTAGGGCGATGATCCCACGTGGACGCGGGAAGGTATAAGCGGCACATGGGCGTTGCCCTCGATCATGGCAATCCCTATCTGACGTCAGATAACTGCATTGAGGTATTCACGGCGTGGCGGATACGGTGAACGCGATCATGGATTCGGCCGAGCGCCGAATTCGCGCAGCGGGCTATCATGGCTTCAGCTATCGCGAAGTGGCGGCGGATGTCGGAGTGAAGGCGGCCAGCGTCCACTATCACTATCCGTCCAAGGACGCTTTGGCAGCCGCGGTGGCTCGTCGATATAATGATCGCGTCGTCGAGGCCGTCGAACGGCAGACCGCTATAGGCGTCGGCATAGTCGGGGCTTGGCGAAACGTTTTTCGCGATGCGCTGATGGATGGTGCGCGCATGTGTCTGTGCGGGGCCTTGGGGGTGACGGTGAGTGGCCTGGCGCCCGCGGTCACGGAAGAGGTCCAGCGATTCTTCGCCCTGGGAGTCGAGAGCTTGGTCAAGGGCGGTTTGACGAAAGCCGACGCCGTCAGGATTCTGGCACAACTGGAGGGCGCCATCCTGATGGCGAGCGCGCACGACGATCCGTCTCTCTTCGACGCGGCTGCGGACAATTTGAGATAGTGAACTATTGCTTGGCGGTGGCGTGCGAACGCGTCAGATCCGCGCGGCGCGATTTCATGCCGTCGAAGAAGCACAGATTGGTTTGATGTCGCTTCGTGGACGAGCGCCTTCACACTGCGAATTGTGCGCCTCCGCCGCCGCACACTCGAGCGCGATGCTAGACCTGCCCAATGATGAGAACGGCCTGACCGGAAGGCTTACGCTGGAGTTCGCATTGCCCGCAGGCCTTCATCCCAGCGGATGATCGGCGCATAGCCGAGTTCCTCGCGCGCACGTTGATCGCTGATCGTGAAGTCGTAGCCGATCATGCGCAGCATCTGGCGAGTCAGCGGCGGCTCGCCCTTAAGCCCGAAGAGTCGCCACGCGCTTTCCATCATCGTCGCCATCGCCCAGGCGATGCGCAGCGATACCGACCGGGTTCCCGCATCGACCCCGCGCGTCGCCAGCAGGCTCCCGATCACCTCGCGCAGCGTGCGGTCCTCGCCGTCGGTGACGAAATAGGCCCGACCACCTTCGGCACGATCCGCCGCCAGGATGGCCGCATGACAGACATTATCAACATGCGCGGTCGACATCCGTGCCTTGCCGCCACCGGGCCAGGCGAAACGCCCCGCCTTCACATTGGCGACCATATCGTCGAGCATCGGCATGGTCGCGCCCCAGATCAGCGGTGGCAGGATCACGGTGGTGCGCAGGCCCAGGGGATCGTCGGCAGCGAGAACGAGCTGTTCGGAACGGGCCTTGCTGGCGAGGTAGGGTGCCCAGGCCGGGAAAGCGAGCGGCGTGTCCTCGGTGATGTCGATCATGGGACGGCCCTTGCCCATGACGACGCCGGCGGCGCCGACCTGGACGAGCCGCGCGATGCCTTCTGCCTTCGCGGCGGCGATCACATTGCGCGTTCCCTCGACATTCGCGCGCTCGAATGCCTCCTTCGGCGCCCAGAGCTTGAACAGCGCGGCGGCGTGAAAGACGACCTGCGCATTCCGCATGCCGGCGCGGAGGGACACCTCGTCGTCGAGGTCGCCGTGGACAGGTTGGGCGCCGAGCGCGCGCAGTCGCGCACCATCCGCCAATGACCTGTGCAGGGCACGGACGGTCCAACCCTGTTTCACCAATCGCTCCACCAGCTGAGCTGCCCCCTTTCAGGTGGACCATCGAGTATGATGGGAATCACCAGGAAAGGGACGTCACAGGCCGTCGAAGAAGCACAAGCCCGAGGAGATCATCGGGAAGCTGCGTGAGGTCGAGATCGTGTTGGGCCAAGGCGGGACGACCGCCGAGGGATGCCGGCGGATCGGTGTCACGGAGCAGACCTATTACAGGTGGCGGAAGGAATATGGCGGCCTGAAGGTCGACCAGGCACGCCGGATGAAGGATCTGGAGAAGGAGAACCTTCGGCTCCGTCGAGCAGTTTCTGATCTGACGCTCGACAAGCTCATTCTTCAGGAGGCCGCCAGGGGAAACTTCTGAGCCCCGCGCGGCGACGACGCTGCATCGACCAGGTTCGCAGCGTGATGCTGGTGTCCGAGCGGCGGGTGTGCCGGGTGCTCGGCCAGCATCGATCGACGCAGCGCAAGGTGCCGCGCGGGGCGGATGACGAAGCGGCGCTGACCGAAGACATCATCGAGTTGGCCAAGCAATATGGGCGTTACGGCTATCGCCGGGTGACGGCGTTGCTGCATGCGGCCGGCTGGACGGTGAACCATAAGAGGGTCGAGCGGATTTGGCGGCGCGAGGGTCTCAAGGAGCCCCAGCGCCAGCCGAAACGCGGTCGGCTGTGGCTCAATGACGGATCCTGCATCCGGCTCCGGCCGGAATATGCGGGTCACGTCTGCGCCTACGATTTTGTCGAGGGGCGCCCCCACGATGGGCGGAAATTCCGCATCCTCACCATCATCGACGAATTCAGCCGGGAGTGCCTCGCGCTGATTGTCGCCCGAAAGCTCAACCATGAAGATGTGCTGGCGGCCTTGGCGGAGCTGTTCTTCTGGCGTGGGCCGCCCGCTCATATCCGGTCCGATAACGGCAGCGAATTCATCGCTGGCGAGGTCCGGAAATGGCTCGGCAAGATCGGCGTGAAGACGCTCTACATCACGCCGGGTTCGCCTTGGGAGAACGGCTACAACGAGAGCTTCAACGGCTCCCTTCGCGACGAGCTGCTGAACGGCGAGATCTTCTACAGCCTCGCCGAGGCCAGGGTGCTGATCGAAGCCTGGCGGCGCCATTACAATACCGTCCGCCCTCACAGCAGCCTCGGCTACCGCCCGCCGGCCCCGGAAACTGCGACACCGCCATGGCCGGCCTCCGGTTCCGCTTCGCTCCACCTCCGCCCGGCCATGGCGAAGGAGGCGATCATGCACTAACAATCAAGCCGGTCCACCCCGTGGGGGCTGCTCAATGGGGCTGTGCACCGTGTTCGGCACGCTGATCCCGCCGATCTTCCAGGGCGATTTCGCGGAGAAGTTGCTCGGCAGCACGTCGGGCCACATGATCCTGCTGGGGCTGTTCGTCACTTTGGCCGGTATCGTCGTGGTGACGATGGCGGGCGCCGCCAAGGACCGCGCGCTCTCCGATGCGCAGAAGACGCAGGCGGTCGCCGAGTTCGATTTCCGCAAGGGGATCGCGGTCGCCATCTTCTCGGGCGTCATGTCTTCCTGCTTCGCGTTCGGGCTGAGCGCGGGCGAGCCGATCAAGGCGCTGTCGGCGGCCGCCGGCACCGGCCCGCTGTGGACCGGCTTGCCGACGCTCTGCCTCGTTATGGCGGGCGGCCTCGTCACCAACGCGATCTGGTGCGCGATCCTGATAGTGCGCAACGGTTCGGCGCGCCAGTGGCTGGGCGAAACTGCGGTGCGCATGGACGCAGATGCCGGTCGCGGGGAGGGCCGCCCGCCGCTCGGCCGCAACCTGCTGCTGGCGGCGCTGGGCGGCACCGCCTGGTACTTCCAGTTCTTCTTCTACACGATGGGCGAGAGCCAGATGGGGCGCTTCGGCTTCTCGTCGTGGACGCTGCACATGGCCTCGATCATCATCTTCGGCACGCTCTGGGGCTTCGCCTTCCGCGAGTGGAAAGATGCCGCGCCCCGCGTGCGGGCGATGGTGTGGAGCGGCGTGGGTCTGCTCGTCATCGCCACCGTCATTATCGGCTACGGCAACATGCTGGCGGCCTGACCTTCATGCATCGAGGACAGACCATGATCGCGCGCGCGCTCCGCTTCGGCCTCCTGGCGACATCCCTGCTCGCCGCCATTCCCGCGACGGCGGCCGATCCCGATCCGCTGAAAGCGGGCTTCGAGACACCACCGGACAGCGCTCGCCCGCGCGTGTGGTGGCACTGGCTGTCGGGCAATATCGCCAAGCCCGGCATCCACGCTGATCTCGAATGGATGAAGAGCGTCGGGCTCGGTGGCGTGCAGATGTTCGACGGCGACATGGGCGCGCCGCAGATCGTGCCGCATCGGGTGAAGGCGCTGACCCCCGAATGGCTCGACGACCTGCACTATGCGGCGTCCGAGGCGGACCGGCTCGGTCTCGAATTCGCGATGGCGGCGGCGCCGGGCTGGAGCGAGACGGGCGGCCCGTGGGTGAAGCCCGAATCCGGTATGAAGAAGGTCGTCTGGTCCGAGCTGCGGGTGAGCGGCAGCCACGCCGTGGGCAGGCTGCCGTCGCCGCCGGCCGTGGCCGGCCCATTCCTCGCGCTGCCCAAGCGCGACCAGATGGGCAAGCTGGTCGATGTCGTGCCCGGCTATTATCGCGACGTAGCGGTGATCGCCTACCCCGCGCCACAGGGTGACGTTCCGCTCGCCGCGCTGCGCCCGACACTCTCCTCCAGCCAGGCGGGGCTGGACCTCGCGACGCTGACCGACGGCGATCTCGCCAAGGGCGTGACGCTCGCCACGCCGACGCCGGACGCGCCGGCCTGGGTGCAATATGCCTTCGCCCAGCCGGCGACGATGCGGGCGCTGACCATGGTCGGCCCGTTCGGCGGCCGCTTCGCCGATGGCCCGGTCGGCCGCATCGAGGCGAGCGACGACGGTGCGCACTGGCGGTCGATCCGCACGCTGACCGGCGCCGCGCACAACCCTGCGCCCGAGCGGACCTTCGCCTTCCCCGCCACTACCGCGCGTTTCTTCCGCGTGGTGTTCGAGCGCCCCGAAATCTCGCGTGAACCTTATCCGCACGCGCCGGGCATCGCGCTGAACGAGCTGGCGCTGGTGCCGGGCGCGCGGATCGATCTGTTCGAGGACAAGGCGGGCTTCGGCGTGCTGCCCGATGCCGACATCCCTGCGACGCCCGCGCAGGATGCCGCTGCCGTCATTCCCGAAAAGGGCGTCATCGATCTGACCGACCGCCTCCGCCCCGACGGCAGCCTCGACTGGACGCCGCCCAAGGGCGACTGGGTGATCCTGCGCATGGGCTATTCGCCGACCGGCGAGATCAACCACCCGGCCACGCCCGAGGCGACCGGACCCGAAGCTGACAAGCTCAACGCCCGGCACGTCCAAGCGCATCTCGACGCCTATATGGCGCCGGTGCTCAAGGAACTGGGGCCGCTCGCCGGTACGCATGGTCTCCGCTATCTTGTCACCGACAGCTGGGAAGCGGGCGTCGAGAACTGGACGGAGGCGATGGCCGCCGAGTTCCAGAAGCGGCGCGGCTATGCGATCACCCCGTGGCTGCCGGTGCTGGCCGGCCGGATCGTCGGCAGCGCCGAACAGAGCGACGCCTTCCTGTGGGATTTCCGCCGTACGCTGGCCGATCTGCTCGCCGAGAATCATTACGGCACGATCACCCGCTTCGCCAAGCAGCACGGCCTCGGCTATTACGGCGAGGCCGTGGGTGCCGCCATGCCGACGATCGCCGACGGGATGCTGGCCAAGAGCTATACCGACATCCCGATGGGCGAATTCTGGGCGATGCCCTTCGGCGGCAAGCCCGCCGCCTATCAGGGCGTACGCGCTGATGAGTTTCCCGCCGACATCATCGAGACGGCATCCACCGCGCATATCTACGGGAAGCCATTGGTGGCGGCGGAGTCGCTCACCTCGTCCCAGCCGCAATGGACGGCGACGCCGTGGACACTGAAGTGGGTGGCGGACAAATATATGGCGATGGGCGTCAACCGCCTCGTCATCCACACCTCGCCGCACCAGCCCGACGTCGACGACAGCCACGAGCCCGGCCTGACGCTCGGGCCGTTCGGGCAAGCCTTCACCCGTAACGAGACGTGGGCGGGCATGGCGAAGCCGTGGATCGACTATCTCGCGCGCAGTTCCTTCCTGCTCCAGCAGGGCAAGCCGGTCGCCGACATCCTCTATTTCACGGGAGAGGGGGCGACGAGCGGGGTTCCCTATCGTGATGTCGGCACGCCCGCCGATCCGCGCGGCTATGGCTTCGATTACGCCAATGCCGATGCGATGTTGCGGCTGGCTACGGTGGCGGACGGGCGCATCCATTTCCCCGGCGGTGCCAGCTATCGGCTGTTCGTCCTGCCGGACAGCGCCACCCGCATGACGCTCCCGATGATCGAGAAACTGCGCGATCTGGTGACGCAGGGCGGCATCGTGCTCGGCCCGAAGCCGATCGGCTCGCCAAGCCTCGCCTCGGACGATCAGGCGGTGAAGTCGATCGCGGACCAGTTGTGGGGCGATACCGACGGCCGCGTTCTGCTGCGCCACGATTTCGGCAAGGGCAGCGTCTTCTGGGGGCCGAAACCGACGGCTGTGATGGAGGAACTCGGCCTTGCGAAGGACTTCGACTTCTCCGCCGATCGGAGCGGCATGGAGCTGCGCTTCGCCCATCGCCACCTCGACGACGGCGGCCTGTATTTCGTCACCAACCAGAGCGCGATCGACGGCAATGTGAAGGTGCAGGTGCGCACCACCGGCAGGCAGCCCGAGGCGTGGCATGCCGATACGGGGCGGACCGAGCCGGTCGGCTACCGCATCCATGACGGGGTGACCGAAGTGTCGCTGCATCTTGCGCCCTATGAGGCGATGTTCCTCGTGATGACGAAGCCTGCGGCCGCGCAGCAGTTGAAGGTGGCGTCGCCGGTCGTCCGGCCGCTCGCCTCGCTGTCGGACGGATGGCAATTGTCGTTCCCTTCCGGCTGGGACGCCCCTGCTTCGGTGGAGATGCCGCGCCTGTCCTCATGGACGGAGAGCCGCGATCCGGGGATGCGCTATTTCTCGGGCGTCGGTACCTATCGGCGCACCGTCGACGTGCCGGCCGCGTGGCTGAAGGCGGGGCAACGGCTCCAGCTCGACCTCGGGGAGGTCGCCGACCTCGCCGAGGTGCGGATCAACGGCCGTAGCGCCGGGGTGGCGTGGAAGCCGCCTTATGCGATCGACGTCACCGGCCTGCTCCATGCCGGGCGCAACACGATCGAGGTCGCCGTCGCCAACGTCTGGCGCAACCGGCTGGTCGGCGACCAGCAGCCGGGTGCCAAGCCCCACGCCTTCACCAGCCAGCCGGCGGGGGGCGGGTTCGCGGCGCTGGGCGGGATCATCGACAAGGACACGCCGCTGCTGCCTTCGGGCCTGCTGGGGCCGGTCACCCTGGAGTCTCTGCAAAGATAGTTCGTCAAAGTCCGCCCACGGACATCCGGTCTGACGGATGCGCGGGCAGACGTCGAAAACGAAAAGCCCCGCGGTGCTGGAGCATCGCGGGGCCTTGGTGACCGGTTTGGGCCGGATCAGAGTTTGTCGGTGAGTTCGGGTACGACCTTGAAGAGGTCACCGACGAGTCCGATGTCCGCGACCTGGAAGATCGGGGCGTCCTCGTCCTTGTTGATGGCGATGATGGTCTTGCTGTCCTTCATGCCGGCGAGGTGCTGGATCGCGCCCGAGATACCGACCGCGATATAGACTTCCGGTGCCACGATCTTGCCGGTCTGGCCGACCTGATAGTCGTTGGGCACATAGCCCGCATCGACCGCCGCGCGGCTCGCACCGACGCCCGCGCCGAGCTTGTCGGCGAGCGGCTCGATGATGCTGTGGAAGTTCTCGCTGTTCTGCAGCGCACGGCCGCCCGAGACGATGATCTTGGCGGAGGTCAGCTCCGGACGTTCCGACTTGGAGATTTCGGCGCCGACGAACGACGAACCGGCATTCTCGCCCGAGCCCGACACGGCCTCGACCGTGCCCGAACCGCCCTCGCGCGCGGCCTTCTCGAAGGCGGTGCCGCGCACGGTGATCACCAGCTTGGCGTCCGACGACTTGACGGTCGCGATCGCGTTGCCGGCGTAGATCGGCCGGGTGAAGGTGTTGTCGCCCTCGACCGACAGGATGTCCGACAGCTGCATCACGTCGAGCAGCGCTGCGACGCGCGGCGCGATGTTCTTGCCGTTGGCGGTAGCCGGCGCGACGAACGCGTCGTGATCGGCCATCAGCTGCACCACCAGCGGCGCGACCGCCTCGGGCAGGACATGATCGAAGGCGGCATCGTCGGCGACATGCACCTTGCCGACACCGGCGATCTTGGCGGCGGCCTCACCGACCGCGCCCACGCCCGCACCGGCGACGAGGAGATGCACCTCGCCCAGCTTCGACGCCGCGGTGACCGCGGAAAGGGTGGCGTCCTTGACGGCGCCGCTGTCGTGCTCGACCCAAACCAGCGTCTTCATGCCGCCACTCCCATGCTCTTCAGCTTCGCGACCAGTTCATCCACGTCGGCCACCTTCACGCCCGCCGAACGCTTGGGCGGCTCGGAGACCTTGAGGGTCTGCAGGCGGGCGGCGGTGTCGACGCCGTAATCGGCCGGGGTCTTGTTCGCGAGCGGCTTGCTCTTCGCCTTCATGATGTTGGGCAGCGACGCATAGCGCGGCTCGTTGAGGCGCAGATCGGTGGTGATGATCGCGGGGAGCGCCAGCTTCACCGTCTCGAGGCCGCCATCGACTTCGCGGGTGACGGTGGCCGCATCGCCCTCGACCTCCAGCTTGTTGGCGAAGGTGCCCTGCGGACGGCCGGTCAGCGCCGCCAGCATCTGGCCGGTCTGGTTGCTGTCGTCGTCGATCGCCTGCTTGCCGAGGATCACCAGGCCCGGCTGCTCCTCATCGACGATCGCCTTGAGGATCTTGGCGACGGCCAGCGGCTCGACCTCGTCGTCCGTCTGCACCAGGATCGCGCGGTCCGCGCCCATCGCCAGCGCCGTGCGCAGCGTCTCCTGCGCCTTCGCCACGCCGATCGACACCGCCACGATCTCGGTCGCGACGCCCTTCTCCTTCAGCCGAATGGCTTCCTCGACGGCGATCTCGTCGAACGGGTTCATCGACATCTTCACGTTCGCCAGATCGACGCCCGTGCCGTCCAGCTTCACACGCGGCTTCACGTTATAGTCGATCACCCGCTTCACCGGGACTAGGATCTTCACCTTCGCACTCCTCTCTCGAATTCCGCGCTGCAAATAATGTTTGTCCGGACAATAGACAAGGCTGTCCGAATCCGGCATGACCATGCTCGCTAGGAACCCGCATGGACGGGAATTCGGTGCAATTTGGAGAAGAGATGCGGGCCGGCCACGCCACCCTGTTCTGCGCCTGATCGCAACCCACGTGGGTTATGACGGGGTTCCGCACGCGACTGGTCGAGCGATCGGTCGCGCAGGTGAGGCACATCGGCATCGCATCTCGCAGTCGTGGAGAGGAACTGCGGATGTTGGCTTTCGGACGGATTTCGGGCGGACGGATTTCGGGCGGACGGATTTCGAGTGCGCGAGGGGCGGTCGCCGCGGCGGTGAGCGCGATCGCGATGGCATGTGGTCTCGTCGCTCCGGCCTCGGCGCAGTCGGCCGGCGATACGTCGGCGGGCGGCGCACCGGCCGCCGTGCAGCCGACGCCATCTCCAACCCTGCCCGTCCAGACCGCGCAGGCGTCGCCGAGCCCCTATCAGCGCTACGATGCGCTCGCGATGCGCGGCTGGGAGCGCCCGCTGCCCAAATCCGGCGACACGCTGCTCGGTGACAAGCTGGGGGTTCGTGACGCGCTGGCTGATGCCGGCATCGGTTTCATCGGCTTCGCCAGCAACGCGATCCAGTATAATTTCCTGCAGAATGACGGGCATTACAAAGGCCCGCAGGTCTATAACGGCCAGAAATTCACGCGGATGGTGAGCAACGCCGCGATCTTCGCGACCTTCGACACCAGCAAGATCGGCATCGACAACGGCCAGTTCATCTTCTCGGCACTCTACACATCCAACAGCTTCAACCGGGTCGACGGCCCGAACAGCACGCGGATCGGCCGCCTCGCTTATTATCAGTCGCTGTTCGACAAGAGGGTCGAGTTCAAGATCGGCTATTTCGACAACGGCTTCGAATTCCTCGGCACCCAGACCGGCGGCAGTCTTGCTGGCGGCACCCTGGGTCCGCAGGCGAGCGTGCCCAACGAGGTGGGCCTGTCCTATTCCGGCTATTCGACGCCGACCGCCAATATCCGGTTCAACTTCAAGAACCATTTCTACACGAAGTTCGGCGTCCAGCGCAGCCTGCCGCAAGGTGGCGCCACGCCGGAGGTGGCGGCGAACCCGTCGGGCCTGCGTTTCCACGTCCCCGGCACCGGCGTGCTGACGATCGGCGAGGGGGGCTGGGATCAGCCGGCCAAGCCCGGCCAGCTCGCCACCTGGGTGCGATTCGGCGGCATCTACAACACCACCAATTTCAAGCGGTTCGACGGCACCTATTCCAAGGACAATTGGGCGACCTACGTGGCGGTCGACCACCAGTTGTTCCAGATCGACGATTCCAGGGCCAATCGCGGCCTCTATGTCGGCGCGACGTTCAACTACGCCCCGCCGCAGCAGAACATGATCTCGCAATATTATGAGGGCCGCGTCTACGGCGTCGGGCTGCTGAAGGATCGCCCCTTCGATCTCGCCTCGGTCGTCGCCACCGCCAACGTCTACAGCAAGGACGGGCTGGCGGCGCGCACGGCGGTGGGCCAGCAGAATTTCAAGGCGACCTATTCGGTGATCGGCAGCTACGCCTATCGCCTGACTCCGGGCCTCTATTTCCAGCCCGGCCTCGGCGTGATCGTTCACCCGGCCTACAGCCCGCGCTTCGCCACCGCCCTCAACGGCTATCTCACGCTCACTTTCTTCATCTGACGCGCAAAACGGCTTGCTCGCCTTTATCTGAGCCTATATTGTCCGGACAAACATATATGGAGAGTCTCCAGTGACCCTTTCCGCCACCAGGATCGGCGAAAACCGCTATCGGGCGAGCTACGGCCGCTATCTCGAGGATTTCGCGGTCGGCGACATCTACGAGCACCGCCCCGGCCGCACCATCACTGACGCCGACAACATCCAGTTCTCGCTGATGACGATGAACTACCACCCGATGCACTGCGACGCGCACTTCGCCGCGCAGAGCGAGTTCGGGAAGCTGCTGGTCAACAGCGGCCTCACGCTCGCGATCGTGCTCGGCATGACGGTGAACGACGTGAGCGGCAAGTCGCCGGCCAATCTCGGCTGGACCGACATCAAGCTCACCCATCCGGTCTTCGCCGGTGATACGCTGTACGCGGAATCCGAAGTGCTGAACGTGCGCGAATCCAATTCGCGCCCAACGCAGGGCATCGTCACCACGCGCACCCGCGCGTTCAATCAGGATGGCAAGCAGGTGATGGAATTCACCCGCAACTCGCTCGTCTACAAGCGCGGCAACGCCCCAGGCGACGTGCCCGCATTTGTCGAGAGCGCCGCCTGATACCGCTGGACCCGATTACAGGGCGGCGCCACGAGACCCCGGCAAGGGGCGAGCCGCCCTCCACAAGGAGAGGCTGAGTTGAAAGCCAAAACCATTCAGGCGGGCGTTCATGCCGGGCCACGGCTCGATCGACTGCCCATCGCGCGCTTCCACTGGCGCATCCTCGGCCTGATCAGCGCCGGCGCCTTCCTCGATGCGTTCGATGTCTATCTTGCCGGCGGCGTGATCGCGGCGCTGAAGTCGACCGGCTTCGCGACGCTCGGCCAGGCCGCCACCTTCCTGTCGGCGACCTTCCTCGGCATGCTGATCGGCGCGGGTGTGGCCGGCTATCTCGGCGATCGCTTCGGCCGGCGCTATTCCTACCAGTTCAATCTCGCCTTGTTCGGCTTCGCATCGGTCGCGGCGGTGTTCGCGCCGTCGATGCTGTTCCTGATCGGCTGCCGCTTCGTGATGGGCATCGGCCTCGGCGCCGAGCTGGTCGTCGCGGCGGGCACGCTCGGCGAGTTCATTCCGCCCAGCCATCGCGGACGCTGGGGCTCGATCATGGGCACGATCATCGGTTCGGGGCTGCTGGTCGCGACGATGATCGGCTTCGTGGTGATCCCGAACCTCGGCTGGCGCTACATGTTCGCGATCGCCGGTGCCGGCGCGCTGCTGATCTGGATCCTGCGCAAGAAGATGCCCGAAAGCCCGCGCTGGCTGGAATCGGTCGGCCGTCTCGACGAGGCGGAGCAGTTGCTGCGCGAGATCGAGGCGGAGGTCGAAGCCGAAAAGGGGCCGCTCCCCAAGCCAGTTCATGCGCCTACGGTCGCGCTGGCGCACGCGCCCCTGTCGCGCCTTTTCGCGGCGGGGATGCGCGGGCGGCTGTTCGCGGCGACGCTGACTGCCGTCAGCATCAACGTCTCGGTCTACGGTTTCGTCGCCTGGTTGCCGACCTTCCTGGTCGGCAAGGGGCAGACGATGGTCCAGTCGCTTGGCTTCACCACGCTCATGTCGTTCGGCAGCATCGTCGGCTCGCTGATCGCGGTCGGCATCGCCGACAAGGTTTCGCGTCGCACCTCGATGGTGGTGAGCGGGTTGCTCATCCTGCTGTTCGGCGCGCTCTATCCCAATGCGGACAGCGCCGTGGCGTTGGCGGTGACAGGCTTCCTGCTCGTCACCAGCATCTACGTGCTGACCGCGATCGGACTGTTCCTCTACGTGCCCGAACTGTTCCCGACCGCTTATCGCCTGCGCGGCACCGGCTTCGCGGGAATGTGCGCGCGGGCCGCATCGATGGCGACGCCGTTCCTCACCGTCGCGCTGTTCCAGCACTTCGGGCTGGAGGGCGTGCTGGCGATGGTCGGCACCGTGCTGGCGCTGATGATGATCGCGATCCTCCTCGTTCGCATCGAGACGCGCGGCGCCTCGCTCGACGAGATCGCGCAAACCCCCGAGGCGACGCCGGAGACGGCACCGCTCGGCCTGGTGGGAGAGTGACAATGATTTCGCAGGATTATGCCAGGTTCGCCGCCAGCCTGACGCTGGATGCAGTGCCGGAGACGGTCCGCACCCGCGCGACCCACCTGATGCTCGATGCGATCGGCACCGGTATCGCGGCGCTGGGCGAGACATGGGGCGAGCGCGCCTTCGCCGCCGCGCAGGAGCTGGGGCAGGGCAGATCCGCCACGCTCGGCCACGGCCGTGCGCTCGGGCCGCGCGAAGCGGCGCTGGTCAACGGCGTGCTGATGCACGGCCTCGATTATGACGACACCCATTCACGCGGCGTGATCCACGCGACCGTCACCAGCCTGCCGGCAGCGCTCGCCGCCGCCGATCATGTCGGCGCGAGCGGGGCCGACATGCTCAAGGCCTATATCGTCGCGATGGAGATCTCGACCCGCGTTGGCAGCGTCGCGGCGGGCGGCTTCCACCGCCATGGCTTCCACCCGACCGGCCTCGCCGGCGCCTTCGGCGCGACGGTGGGCGCGGGCCTGCTGCTCGGCCTCGACGAGCAGCAACTGGTGATGGCGCAGGGCATCGTCCTGTCGATGGCGGGCGGTAGCCTCGAATTCCTCGAGGATGGCGCGTGGACCAAGCGCATCCATCCCGGCTGGGCGGCAAGCTCGGCCTTCACCGCCGCGACGCTCGCCAAGCATGGCTATGTCGGTCCGCGCGCGGCCTATGAGGGGCGCTTCGGCCTCTATTCGCTCTATCTGCGCGAGACGGTGCCGGCACTGCTGGCGGAGGCCACCAAGGGGCTGGGCGAGCGCTGGGAGATCGAGGAGGTTTCGGTGAAGCCGCTCCCGGCCTGCCACATGACCCACGCCGCCGGAGACGCCGCCGCCGCGATCTGCGCCGAGCATGGCCTGTCGGGCGAGCAGATCGCCAGGGTGACCGTGCTGGTGCCCGAGGGCGTGGTGCCGATCGTCTGCGAGCCGTCCGCGCCCAAGAAGGTGCCGGCGACCAGCTACGACGCGCAATTCTCGATCCCCTATATCGTCGCCACTGGCCTGCTGAAGGGGCGCTTCACGCTCGATGAGCTGGACCAGGCGGCGTTGACCGACGCGGACGTTCTCGCGCTCGCGCAGAAGGTCGATTACGCGATCGATCCGGCGACGGACTATCCGGCCCACTTCACCGGCGAGGTGATCGTCGAGACGGTGGACGGCCGCCGCATCGCGAAGCGGGAGGCGATCAACCGCGGCGCGCCCGATCGCCCCATCACCAACGACGAAATCCGCGCCAAATATGACGACAATGCCGGCCGCGTTCTGTCGCGCGACGAGGCGACCAGGATCGCGCTCGCCGTGTTGGGCATCGCCGATCGCCCGGCCGCCGATCTCGCCGATCTGCTCGCCGCCGCCGTGCCGGCCAACCATCTGGAAGGAGTTCCCGCGTGAACATGGAAAGCCCGATCAGCGCCACCGGCGCGATCAGCGAAGAGGAACAGATGATCCTCGACACGGTCGAGAAGTTCCTCGAGGCCGACGTCAAGCCGCACGTCCACCATCTCGAACATGACGACATCTACCCGCAGGAGATCGTCGACAAGATGAAGGAGCTGGGCTTCTTCGGCCTGATGATCGATCCGGCCTATGGCGGCTACGGCATATCCACGCTCACCTATGCGCGGATCATCGAGAAGATCTCGGCGGTGTGGATGTCCGTCTCCGGCATCATCAACAGCCACATGATCATGGCGATGACGGTGCAGCGCGCCGGCACCGAGGAGCAGAAGGCCTATTACCTGCCCAAGTTCGCCACCGGCGAGCTGCGCGGCGGCATCGGCCTGACCGAGCCGGACGCGGGCACCGACCTGCAGAACATCCGCACCGTCGCGAAGCGCGAGGGCGACCAATATGTCGTCAACGGCAACAAGATGTGGATCACCAATTCGGGCAGCGGCAACACTATCCTGCTGCTGGTCAAGACCGATCCGACGGCCGAGCCGCGCCACAAGGGCATGAGTCTGCTGATCGCCGAGAAGGGGCCAGGCTTCATCGTCTCGAAGAAGCTGGAGAAGCTCGGCTACAAGGGCGTCGATAGCTGCGCGCTCGCCTTCGAGGATTATCGCGTGCCGGCTGACAGGCTGGTCGGCGGCGTCGAGGGTGTGGGGCTGAAGCAGGTGCTGGGTGGGCTGGAGCTGGGCCGCATCAACGTGGCGGCGCGCGGCCTCGGCATCGCGCAGGCAGCGCTGGACGAGGCGGTCGCCTATTCGCAGACCCGCAAGACCTTCGGCAAGCCGATCTGCGAGCATCAGGCGATCCAGCTGAAACTGGGCGAGATGGCGACCCGTGTCACCGCCGCGCGCCTGCTCACCGAACATGCCGCCATGGCCTACGATCGCGGCGAGCGCTGCGACATGGAGGCCGGCATGGCCAAATATTACGCCACCGAGGCGGGCCTGGAGAACGCCACGGAGGCGATGCGCATCTTCGGCGGATATGGCTATTCCAAGGAATATCCGGTCGAGCGCCTGTATCGCGACGCGCCTTTGCTCACCATCGGCGAGGGCACCAACGAGCTCCAGCGCATCATCATCGCCAAGCAGATCATCGCGAGGAACCCGGCGTGAACGCTCCCACCCCCGACATCGCGCCCGCGACCGCCCCGGCGGCGGGGCAGGCGGCGCTTCAGCCGCTCGCCGGGCTGCGCATCATCGCGGTCGAGCAATATGGCGCCGGCCCGTTCGGCACGCAGCAGCTCGCCGATCTCGGTGCAGAGGTCATCAAGGTCGAGAACCACAAGGATGGCGGCGATATCGGCCGCCATGTCGGCCCCTATTTCTTCGGGCCGGAGGACAGCCACTTCTACGAGGCGTTCAACCGCAACAAGAAGAGCCTCGGCCTCGATCTCAAGAGCGAGCAGGGCCGTGCGGTGCTGGAGAAGCTCGTCGCGTCCGCCGACGTGGTGTTCAACAATCTGCGCGGCGATCTGCCGGCCAAGCTGGGCCTCGACTATGCGGCGCTGGGCAAGGTCAATCCGCGCATCGTCTGCGCCCATTTGTCCGCCTACGGCCGCACCGGCAGCCGCGCCAACTGGCCGGGCTACGATTATCTGATGCAGGCCGAGACCGGCTATCTCTCGGTGACGGGCGAGCCGGATTCGCCGCCGTCGCGCTTCGGCCTGTCGATCATCGATTTCATGACCGGCACCACCGCCGCGATGGCGATCCTGGCCGGCGTCGTCGCCGCGCGCGCGCAGGGCGTGGGCCGCGATTACGACGTCAGCCTGTTCGACGTCGCGCTCGCCAACCTCAACTACGTCGCCGAATGGTATCTGAACGGCGGCGTCACCGTCGGCCGCACGCCGCGTTCGGGCCACCCGTCGCTCACCCCCAGCCAGCTCTACACGACCAGCGACGGCTGGATCTTCATCATGTGCAACAAGGAGAAGTTCTGGCAGGTGATGGCGCCGCTGATCGGCAAGCCCGAATGGGCGACCGAGCCGCGCTATGCCACCTTCAAGGCGCGGCTGGACAATCGCGAGGCGTTCAACGCCGATCTCGACGCCGTGCTCGCCACCCGCACCACGGCGGAGTGGATGGAGATCTTCGCGGGCAAGGTGCCGGCAGCGCCGGTGCTCGATGTCGGCGAGGCGCTGGAAAATCCGTTCGTGCGCGAGCAGGGGCGGATCCTCGATTTCGTCCATCCGGTGCACGGCGCGCTGCCCGGCGTCGCCTCCGCGGTCCGGGCCGGCGGTGCGAAGCATCCGACGTGCGCGGCGCCCGCGCTGGGTGAGGACAGCACCGACATCCTCGCCTCGCTGGGCTATGGCGCGGCGGAAATCGAGGCGCTGCGCGAACAGGCGATCATCCGCTGACTTTTGCTGTCTCCCTGGGCTACGAAGCGATGTTCGCATGTCCGGACTTACCGGTCGTGCCCAGGGGAAAGCCGATGACGCCACCGTTGCAGCAGCAGCCTCGTTACATCCAGCTCGCGCAGACTCTGATCGCGGAGATCGAGTCCGGCCAGTATCCGGTGGGCGCGCTGATCCCGACGGAGTTCGAGCTGTGCGACCAGTTCGGTGCGAGCCGCTTCACGGTGCGCGAGGCGGTCAAGCGGCTCGTCCAGCTCGGCATGGTGGCGCGTCAGCCGGGCGTCGGCACCCGCGTGCTGGGGCCACGGCAGGAGACCGGCTACACGCAGGTGATCGAGGGCCTGACCGATCTGCATCGCTATACGGCGGAAACGCGCCTCGAAATCCTCAAGCGCGACGTGGTGGAGGTGTCGGGCGATCTCGCCAAGCGGCTGGGCGCAAAACCGGGCGAGGCGTGGCTGCTGCTGGAGGCGCTGCGCCGGACAGCGACCGAGGCCCCGCTCGCGCTGTCTAGCATCTACATCCACCCCGCCTTCCGGGGCGTCGAGATCGGCAGCGGCGACGATCACACGCCGATCTACACGCGCATCGAGCAGCAGTTCGGCGAGCAGATCGTCGAGGTGACGCAGCAGCTGGAGGGCATGGCGATCGACACGCGCTCCGCCCAGTTGCTCGGCGTCAAGCGCGGCTCGCCGGCGCTGCGCGTCACCCGCGCCTATCGCAACCGCCGGGGCGAGATCGTCGAGTTGGCGATCAACACCCATCCGGCCGACCGTTATTCCTATTCGCAGACCTTCCGCCGTGACGATCGCGGCGCGCTGACCTGAAAGGCACCACCCATGTCGCTTCCCGCCCGTTCGATCCTCTTCGTACCCGGTGACCGCCCCGAGCGGTTCGAGAAGGCGGCGGCGAGCGGCGCGGATATGGTGATCCTCGATCTGGAGGATGCGGTGCTGCCCGATGGGAAGGCGGGCGCGCGGGACCGCATTCACGATGCGCTGGCGGCGATCGACGCGCCGCGCTTCGTGGTGCGGGTGAACAGCCTCGGCACCGACTGGCACGGCGACGACGTGCGCGCGCTGGCGGGCCTGCCGGGGCTGACCGGTCTGATGCTGCCGAAGGCCGAGGGGCCGGAAGATTTCGCGACGATGCGCAGCGCGAAGGTGCCGATGCACGCGCTGGTCGAGACGGTGCGCGGTGTACTCAACCTGCCCGCATTGTGCGCGACGGAGGGGCTGGTGCGTCTCTCCTTCGGGACGGTGGATTTCCAGGTCGATGCCGGGATCGACGGCGACGGCGTCGAGATCGACGCGGTGCGCACGATGATGGTGCTGCACTCCAAGGCGGCCGGGCTGGAGGCGCCGGTGGACGGCGTGTCGAACGACCTCGCCGACATTGAGGGGCTGGCCCGCGATGCCGCGCGCTCGCGCCGCTTCGGCTTCGGCGGCAAGCTGTGCGTCCACCCCAGGCAGGTCGCCACCGTCAACGCCGCCTTCGCGCCCAGCGCGACCGACGTGGACTGGGCCGAGCGGGTGATGACCGCGCTCGACGGCGCGCATGGCGCGGTGGCGGTTGACGGCAAGCTGATCGACAAGCCGATCGTCGACCGCGCCCGGCAGGTGCTGGCCGCCCGCGAGAGCTACGGCATGGCGGCCTGATGCCGTAGCACCCAGAGCGCGGACCCGGTCAGTCCGCGAACACCGGATCGCCCTCCGGATAGAAGAGCGCCGAACCGCCGGTCGCGGCGGGGGCGAGGCCGAACATCTCGGGTAGCAACTGCTCGCAGGCGAAACGCGCGGTGGCGATCTTCGCGCGGAGGAAAGGTGTGTCGCTCCCGTCCGCGATCCGGGCGGCGGCGGCCTTCGCCTGTTCGAGCAGCAGCCAGGCGGTGACCGTCAGGCCGAACATGCGCAGGAACGGCGTGGCGCCGCCGGCTGCCTCGGCCGGTTCCATCGCGTAGAGCGTCTCGGCCGTCTCGCGCAGCGTCGCGACGGCGCGGGCCAGCGTCTCCGCACCGGCGGCGAGGTCGCCCTCCGTGCTCGTCGTGCCGCCCATCTCGTCGAGCAGCGCCCGCCAGCGCGCGCCGCCGTCCATCCGCAGCTTGCGGCCCGCGAGATCGAGCGCCTGGATGCCGTTGGTGCCCTCGTAGATCGGCGCGATGCGGGCGTCGCGCAGATGCTGGGCGAGGCCGGTCTCCTCGATATAGCCCATGCCGCCGCCGATCTGGATGCCGAGGCTCGCCGCCTCGACGCCGCAATCGGTGGAGAAGGCCTTGGCGATCGGGGTCAGCAGATCGGCCAGCGCCTTCGCGTCGGCGCGCGATGCGGCATCGGGATTGGCATGCGCGATGTCGAGCGCGGCGACGGCGCGGTAGACGAGCGCGCGGCAGCCCTCGGCACGGGTACGCATCGTCATTAGCATCCGCCGCACGTCGGCATGGGCGAGGATCGGCTGGGGCTGGCGGCTGGGATCGAAGCCCGCCGACTGCACGCGTTCACGCGCGAAGGCGAGGGCGTCGCGATAGGCGCGCTCGGCGATCGCCACGCCTTCCAGCCCGACGTTGAGACGGGCGTGGTTCATCATCGTGAACATCGCCGCGATGCCGCCATGCTGCGGCCCGACCAGCCAGCCGATGGCGGGCGCGTCCTCGCCGAACACCATCGTGCAGGTGGGCGAGGCGTGGATGCCGAGCTTGTGCTCGATCGAGGCGCAGTGGACGCCGTTGCGCTGGCGCGGATTGCCCTCGGCATCGGGCAGGAACTTGGGAACGAGGAACAGGCTCAGCCCCTTGGTACCGGCTGGTGCATCGGGCGTGCGGGCGAGGACGAGGTGGACGATGTTTTCGGCCAGATCATGCTCGCCCCAGGTGATGAAGATCTTCGATCCCCTGACGTGCCACGCATCGGCATCGTCGGCGGTGGGCGCCGGCGTCGCGCTGGTCCGCACCGCGCCGACGTCGGATCCCGCCTGCGGCTCGGTGAGGTTCATCGTCGCGGTCCATTCTCCGGACGCGATGCGCGGCAGATAGAGCGCCTTCTGCGTCTCGCTGCCGTGCGCGGCGATCGCCTCGATCCCGCCCAGCGTCAGCATCATGCAAAGCTGGAAGGCCATGTTGGCGGATGCCAGCTGCTCCTGCACCGCCACGCCCAGCACGGCGGGAAGCCCCTGTCCGCCGAACGCGGCCGGCGCGGAGAGCCCGCCCCAGCCGCCCTCGACATAGCTCTTGTAGGCGCCTGCGAAGCCTTCGGGCAGGCTTACGCCGTCGGGCGACCAACGCGCGCCCTCCCGATCGCCGATCTTGTGGAGAGCCGCGAACTGGTCGTTGGCGAGCGCGCCGGCGCCCTCCAGAATCGCGGAGACCAGTTCCTCCTGCGCGTCCTCGAAACCGGGCAGGGTTGCGAGCCGATCGAGCAGGCCGCTCGTCTGCAGGGCGAAAAGCTGCTCTTCGGCGGGCGCGGTGACGGGCATTTCTCTCTCCATGTCGTTATCGGTCCGGCATCGGTCGTCGCCGGATAGCAGGGTTCAGGGCGTGTGGGGTATCGTGCCGCCCGCCGCCCGGTCGGGGCGCAGGCGGATCAGGCCCTCCTGCGCGGTGCGGGCGATGATGCGGCCGTCGCGGCTGTAGATCGCGCCGGTGGCATGGCCGCGCCCGCGCCCCGCCCAGTCGCTCTCCGTCGCGTAGAGCAGCCAGTCGTCGAGCGGCGCCTCGTCGTGGAACCAGACGGCATGATCGAGACTCGCCGTCTGCATGGCGGTGCGGAACATGCTGATGCCGTGCGGGATCAGCGCGGAACTGAGCAGGGCATAATCGGAGATGTAGGCCAGGATCGCGCGGCGCAACGCGGCATCCTCCGGCACAGGCCCGCGCAGCCGGAACCAGGTGCGCGCGATCGGCTCGGCCTTGCCTTGCTGCAGGAAGGAGGGATGGCCGACCGGGCGCATCTCGACGGCGGAGGGGTGCTCCAGATAGCGGCGCACGGTCTCGGGCCAGCCGTCGTAGCGATCGGCGAGATCGGCGAGCGAAGGCAGGCTCTCGGGCGCGGGGACATCCGGCATCGCCGCGCCGTGCGACAGGCCCTCCTCCAGCCGCTGGAACGAGGCGGTGAGGCTGAGCAGCGGCATCCCGTTCTGGATCGCGATCACCCGCCTGCTGGCGAAGCTGCGCCCGTCGAAATCCCGCTCCACGCGCAGGATGATCGGCTGGCGCTCGTCGCCGGGGCGCAGGAAATAAGCGTGGAGGCTGTGGGCGATCTTGTCATCGTCGATCGACCGCTCGGCCGCCATGAAGGCCTGCGCCACAACCTGCCCGCCGAAGATCCGGCCCGTCGCGCCGGGGATGGCCGGCCCCCGATAGAGATCGCGATCCAGCCGTTCGAGATCGAGCAGGGCGACGAGCCCCGCCACGAGCGCCGTGCTTTCATGTCCGGACAAAGTTCTCATGCGATCTCGCTACCCGAAACCGCGCGGCGTTCAAGCCCCTTGCGCGCTCTCGATGCGCGGGGCGCGGCGCAGCCGTTCGGCGATCGCCAGCCCGAGCAGGACGAGCAGGCCCGTGAACGCGACGATCCCGGCCCAGTCGGCATGGCTCCAGGCGAGGCCTCCGACCGAGCCGAGGACGCTCGACCCCATATAATAAGAGAAGAGGTAGAAGGAGGCGGCGATGGCACGGTCCGCCCCGGCGCGCTTGCTCACCCAACTCGATGCGATCGAATGCGCGCCGAAGAAGCCCCCGGTCGCCAGTGCCAGGCCGAGGATGAAGACCGGCAGGCCCGGCGCGAGCGTCAGCGCGATGCCCGCGACGAAGATCAGGATCGGCACCGGGAATGTCTCGGGCAGGCCCATCCGGCTGGCGCGCTTGCCGAACCAGGCGGAACTCGCCGTGCCCACCAGATAGATCAGGAAGAGCGCGCCGATCGCGGAAGGGCTCAGATCGTAGGGCGGCCGCATCAGATGGAAGCCCGCATAATTGTAGAGCGTGACGAAACCGCCCATCAGCAGGAAGGCTTCGGCATAGAGCGATCGCATCGTGCCGTCGCGCGCCAGCCGTGCCAGCGCGTCCGCCAGCGAGCGGAGGTCATGGCGGCGCGAGGTGAACCCTCCCGACGGGGGCGCCATCGCGCAAAAGACCAGCGCGGCGATCAGGCTCGCGCCACCCACCGCCGCAAGCCCCGCCTGCCAGCCGAAATGATCCGCCACCACCGCGCCGCCGACACGGCCCGCCATCCCGCCGATCGTGGTGCCCGCGACGTAGAGGCCGACGATCGTGGACAGATTGGCGGCCCCCGCTTCCTCGGCGACATAAGCCATCGCCACCGACGGCAGGCCCGCGATCGCCACGCCGATCAGGAACCGGCTGGCGAGGAGCGTGCTCCAGTCGGTCACGAACGATGACGCGCAGGTGAGCAGGGAGGCGGACAACAGGGAAGCGATCATCACCCCGCGCCGGCCCAGCCGATCCGACACGATGCCCGCGAACACGATGCCGATCGCCAGCGGCCCGGTGGTGAGCGATACGGCGAGGCTCGCCTGCGCGCCATTGAGGCCGAACTGCCGGGCCAGCTGCGGTAGCAGAGGCTGCGTCGCATAGAGCAGGGCGAAGGTGGCGAGACCCGCCATCAGCATAGCGAGCTTCAGGCGGAAGGCGCGCATGAGGAAACCTTATTGTGCGGACATTAGGGTAAATGCTCTTCGATGTTTCGGCAAGTCGGTGCGGATTGCCATGATTTGCGGAGGCGATGGCATTGCCGGGACGGGACGATAGCAGTTTGCACTCTACGACACGATCGGGGCGGACGATTGACTCTGGCAGCGCCGGGCATCGTTCGAGCCGACCGTCGCAGGCGCGCGCGCCGTGTCCCGCCCGCGATCGGCATAACGCCGCGCCAGCGTCGCGCAGACGAAGAGCTGTGCCTGGTGGAACAGCATCAGCGGGAGCACGATCAAGCCGATCGCATGACCGGGGAAGAGGATCGTGGCCATCGGAATCCCGCCCGCCATGCTCTTCTTCGATCCGCAGAACACGATCGCGATCTCGTCCTCCTTCGAGAAGGCGAGGGCGCGGCTGACCCACGTCGTCGAGCAGATGACGATCGCCAGCACGACCAGATCGATCAGCAGGATGACGGCGATGCTCGCGGGCGAGAGTTGGTGCCAGATCCCGGCGACCATGCCGGCGCTGAAGGCCGCATAGACCACGACCAGCACCGAACCGCGATCGACGACCGAGGTCAGCAATGAATGGCGGAGCAGCCATTCGCCGAGCCACGGCCGCACCGCCTGCCCGACGATGAACGGCAGCAGGATCTGCAGCGCGATGTCCTCCAGCGCCTTCAGCGAGAAGCCGCCGCTCGCCGCCGGCAGCAGCTGCGAGACGAGGATGGGGGTGAGGATCACGCCGAGCATGTTCGATAGCGAGGCGCTGCACAGCGCACCCGGCACGTTGCCGCGCGCGATCGAGGTGAAGGCGATCGACGATTGCACGGTCGACGGCAGCAGGCACAGGAACATCAGGCCGGTCACCACGTCCTTCGGCAGATGCCCGCGCAGCAGCAGGGACAGACCGACGCCGATCGCCGGGAACAGGATGTAGGTGCTGGCGAAGATCAGCGACTGCAGCCGCCAGTGCGAGAGGCCCGACACGATCGCCTCCGGCTTCAGACGCGCGCCGTAGAGCAGGAAGAGCAGCGCCACGGCCAGATTGACCGCCACGCCGACCATGCCCGCCGCCGCGCCGCGCGCCGGCAGCAGCGCGGCAAAGCCTACGGTGCCGATCAGCAGCAGGAGGTAGGGGTCGATCCGCAACCGGGAGCGGAGTGCGTCGAGAATCGCCATGGGAAGTCCCTTCGTTGGTGAAGGGCATGTCGACCGCAAGAGAGAAATCGACAATCCCGATAGCCATGATAACGGTCA